>DNFX01000121.1:3049-17076 GCA_003486795.1 Actinomycetota bacterium | reverse complement strand
AATATAATATTTGTAATTTCCTTTAAGGGAACCATTTCCTTCTTGCTGCCTGCGTGAGGCATAGTACTCTATTTTTATAATAAAACTTTATAATAAAACAGATTGCCATAAAGCTATTTTTTTATTCATTTATGGATTATAAAAATATTTTTTATTTATAAAAGGGATTATTTCACTTATTATAAAAGCATTAAGATTATTTACCGCTTTTTTTATTCCTTTTGATAGTTTAATTACCTGACACAGTCTTCTGACAGAAAAAATAATTTTTATAACTAAAATTAATTTGTCTATTAATTTCATATTTTCAAAATTCTGAAAATAATCAGGTATTTCTGTATATACATCATCTGAAACCGCTCTAATGACTGCAAAAGGAATTTTAACTGCTTCTGCACGTTTTGCTATATAATAGCTTTCCATATCCACTGCAGATACATCAAAATTCCTGCCGATATCCATTTTTTCTTTACGGGTACTTATTAAGAACGGGACACATCCGCCGGTTTCCATAAATATTTCATAGTTTTTGTTTTTTTTAAAATAATTCAGATCAATAAAACCTTCAGATATGCTCCCGGATTTTATTTTAAATTTTTCTGCTGATTTATCGGAAAAATTTCTGGAATCAATTTTCCTGCTTCCGGTTAAAAAATCAAGATTGACTATTTTGTTATATATAACTATATCTCCTGTCTTTATTTTTTCATTTGTCGAACCTGAAATACCAAGTATTATAAAAACCGCATTTTCCAAAACCGTACCGGTTAAATTTTCAACAGCTTTTACAGCATTATTAAGGCCCATGCCTGTTATACATATCATCACTTCCTGCTTTTTATCACCGATAAGAATATGCCCATGGTAAATATTATCTTTAGCTGAAAAAGACTTACCTGCTACACCGGCAGGTCTTACTTTTCTAATTATGTCCCTGACTTCATTTCTAAATGCTGCAAAGATGATTATCATTTTTACCGGAAACCCTTATTTAAATAAGCAAAAATATGATAATTAATATATAAATATGCTATTGACTATTTATATATTTACATATATCATTAAAATATATTTGTGCTCACTGTTTTCAATAAAACAGGAAATTTTTCAATATTTACTTTGCTGATATTTGTAAAAAAATAATAAAAAAATTCTATATTAATTTAAAATAAAAACAATTTAAAAAATGAAAAATAAAAAAGAAAAATCTCCTATTATCAGAAAACCGCTGATTTTTGTCCTTTTAATTCTGTTGTTTTTTTTGGTTTTTTTTATTTATCCTGGAAAAGCAATTCAGGCTGATGTTTTTAAAAAGCCTTTTATAAAACCACTTGAAGGCAGAATCATAGTCGGTTTCAGGCAGGAATACCATGATATTGGAAAAGGCACAACTAGGAAACATACGGGTATAGACATAGAAGGCAATGCAGGAGATACCGTTTATGCCTCAGGAAATGGAATAGTCTCATATCGTGGATTTTCTCCGATTGGAGGTCTTACCGTGGTTATTAAACATAATAGCAGAATTCGAACGACTTATCTTAATCTGAAATCTGTTTTTGTTAGTCCGGGCGATACGGTCTGCCAGGGAGACAGAATAGGCTCAATAGGAGAAAGCGATGATCCTTCAAGCCTGCTTCCTCATCTTCACTTTGGAATAATCTATGACGGGTATTACCTGGATCCCGAGGATGTATTTGATATTGATTACAGCAGCATATCCAGATTCATAATTTTAAAATATTCTGAAGAAGATTATATAATTGAATAAACTGGGATTTTTTATTTATCTGGTACTCAGACATCAGAAACCATATTGCAGATTATTGAAATTTATTTCCCGGATTTAGTGCTTTCCTTTTCATATTATCAAGAATAACTTCAAGCCTTGCCCTGTTATATCTTTGAGCAATTATGCATGGGACATTTATGATAACTGCATATATAATCATTATGATGCCACCCCACCAGGGATTCCAGATAAAAAATATGGGAGCTGGCAGCATTGCAAAAAGATGTGTATATTCTGCTCTTCCTGTTTCATCACGGGAGTTATCATCAACGACAATTATTTCGAAGGCTTTTAAAGTTTGCTTTCTTAATGAATCAAGAATTACGGGTAAATTATATTCTTCATTCCTTGCCGGTATAATGATCGAAACTAAAATGTCTTTCTTTTTATCAGAATCTGAAACGGATTTTGGTTCCCTGTCAGTGCTGCAATAATTAATTTTCCACAAAAGCCAGAAACCTGCCAGAAAACAGGTAAATCTTATTATAAGATTTACTAATTCAGAAGTAGAAAACATATATTGATTTTTTTATTAAATATTTATATCAGGAAAATAATTGTGATAAAAATCATAAATTATTTTTTTCATATCACTGTCTATAACTTTAAAAACTGCAATTTTAATTTTTTCCGGAATTACTTTATAAAAAGCTTCAGCAATCCCGCCTGTTATACAGGCAATTGTATCTGAATCACCCCCTATTGATATTGCTTTTCTAATTGCATCTTCAAAGTTTTCTGATTCGTAAAATGCTCTTATTGCCTGAGGAACACTACCCTGGCATGAAACATCAAAACTGTACCATTCCCTTATGCTGTCAATAGATTCGCTCAAGTCATACCTGAATTCATCTTCAATAAAATTCTTTATCTCTTCCCTGCTTTTCCCCTGTTTTGCAAGAAAGACAGCAGCTGCAACAGATTTCGCTCCTTTTATCCCTTCAGGATGATTATGTGTAACAATCGCACTTTTTTCAGCAACTTCCAGAACTTTTTCGATTTCATCAAATGCAAATCCTATCGGGCTTACTCTCATGGCTGAACCATTTCCCCAGCTTCCGTATGGCAAACTACTGCCTGATTCTGCCCAATTTAAAAAACTTCCACCGTAGCCTCTTCCTGGATATTTCAGACAATAACTACGGTAAATAGCAGCAAAATCCTTTTTATTTAAAATACAGTCTGCAGTAGCAATTGTCAGTACTGTATCATCAGTAAAGAATATGTCATCTGACAAAAGACTGAATTCAGTTGTTTTTATATTATTCCATTCATATACAGAACCTATAATATCCCCGGAGATAGCTCCTATCATGAAAATACTTCCTTTTTAATATCTTTAATAATAAACAGGGTATTAAAAAAATTTTGTCTGATTACAAATATTATATGATATATGAAAAATACATTATATAAAAAATATAGGAAGAAATTAAAACAGAAAATCAGTTAATCGTTAGCAGATTACTATTCCCTGAAAATTTGTATCAAAGCAAACAATAATCCTATTGCTCCCTGTGAGTTATTATATGATTCTTATAATAATCGGCAGATTAATAAAAAATTAAATTACCGTTAAAAAACGGAGGAAATGACAGGAAATTATTTAAGATCTCTCCTTAGTTTTTTTAATTTGTAATTGAGATCGTCTCTTCCGCCTGAATCGCCGTTTCTTGACCTGAATCCGCCCCTGAAGCCTCCGCTATTTCTATTGTCATCTCTTCTTTCATTTCTGGCTTCATTAACAACCAATGTCCTGTTTTTAAAACTTGACTGGTTCAGGTTTTTTGCAGCTTCTTCAGCACTATCTTCAGCAACCATTTCTACAAAAGCAAAGCCCCTTGGCTTTCCTTCAGCTGTTTTGATAATTTTCACATTTTCAACCTCACCATAAGTCGAGAACAATTCCTTGAGCTCTTCATCTGAAGTTGAATAGTCCAGGTTACCAACATATAGTTTTTTGTTCAATTGATTTCCTTTCTTTGGATTGATTATTTCCTGAGGTCTAGAAAATAATACATATAATTAGGAAGCTTGTAAGTAAAGAAGCTTGTAATTTTTATATATTATCCCTAAAATTCCTTTGGTTTTTTTTAAACAAATGTTAATTATAGTTATTAAATTAAATAAAAACAATAATAATTATTAAAATTAGTCAAACTTTAAACCTGATTTTAGATTTTTAGCTGCAGTTATCTGACTATGAACAGATTATCCGGAATATTTTTCAAGCCTTTTTTTGCAGATTTCCTTTTCTGCTTCAGTAAACAGGTCTTCATAATCCTTTTTAAGAATAAGACTTTCAACTGCCAGATCAAGTCTTTTTTTACTTGAAAAAAGTTTCAGGGCATCAGAATCTTCTTTATAGTGAATCTGCCTTTTGGCTGCTTCATATCCACCTATGTCTGCAAGTACATATGAATTCATTTCTGAAAAATAACCAGCTTCCCTTTTCTGCTTCTTATATAAATTATTCATTTCTTTATCAAATTTTTTAATAACTTCAAATAGCTCTAAGTGTTTCATATTCCCTCCAGCAGGATTGAATTTGCTAAAAATGTCAATTAAAAAATTTTAATCCAACCATCATTATTTTTCAAACCGTATTTTTTAAATTTGTATTTTTTAAATATTTATTTATCATTTAATCAGCCTCTGAAAATTTAAAATAAATCGTTTCAGATTAATATCTGTAAAAATTATCATAATTGCATTATTATTTATGAATAATTTGAAAATTTATAAAAAATATATTTTTTATAGTGCAAGAAAAAGATATTGCAAAAAGAAAACTTTCGATTTTCTCATTAGCCGTCTCAATATTTCTGGTGGCTATAAAAACCATTGTAGCCTATACTTCAAACAGCCTTGGAGTTTATTCTGAAGCTCTTAATAACACTCTTGATATAGTTACTGTTCTGATAACTTTCTTTGCAATAAGAATTTCAATAAGGCCTCCGGACAAAGACCATCCGTACGGACATGGAAAGTATGAGAATTTCTCTGCTTTTCTTGAAACACTTATAATCATGTTTCTTTGTTTTTTTATAATATATAAATCTGTAACCCGTATAATAAACAGAGATTATGAACTAAATATCAATATCTATGTATTTATCGCCCTCATATTCTCTATTGTTCTTAACCTGATAAGAGTTTTCTATATAGCAAAAATAGCATCAAAATATAATTCAATAGCATTTAAAGCTGATCTGATCAATTATTCAGGTGATTTAATCAGCTCTGTAATCGTAATACTCGGATTGGTATTTGTCCATTACGGCATTAATATTGCAGACCCGATTGCCTCTATTGTGGTCTCAGTAATAATATTAGTATTCAGCATAAGACTTTCGATAAAAACAATACGCGGCCTTTTGGGCTATATTCCTATTGAGATAACTGAAAATATCGAAAAAATACTGACAGATTTTCATGAAATCAAAAAAATAAACCATATAAAAATACAGGAAGTAGGTAACCTGAAATTTATAAATCTTGATCTGTCTCTTAAAAGCAGCCTCCATCTTTCACAGGTAGAAGCTATAAAAGAAGAAATCAAGAGCTGCATTGGCAAAGAAATTTCTGACTGTGAAATAATGATTGAAACAAAATCGGATTTACCTGAAGAAAATATTGAAGAGATTATAAAAGATATTGTACTGAAAGAACCAAAGGTAAAAGATATTCATAATATATCAGTCAATAATTACGGGAAAGGATTTAATATTACTCTGCATGTAGAACTGAAGAAGGAAATAAAATTAAATGAAGCAGAAATGGTAACAAAGAATATAGAAAATAAAGTAAAACTGGTTTCAAACGATCTTAATAATACTTATATCCATATTGAAGTTGAGAATCATCCGGAGGAATGGGAGGATATTACAAATAAATCCGATATACTGATCAGAGAAATTAAAGAAAGCATATCAGAATATGTCAATAAAGATTCCTGCCATAATTTTGCAGTACTTATAAAGAACAATAAATATAATATTTCATTTCACTGTCAACTGGATAAAAATATGGATATTACTAGTGTCCATAATATGACCACAGAAATGGAAAATCACATCAAGACAAATTTTAAAGATATAGATGAACTTACAATACATGCAGAGCCTGATTAAAAACTTTTTACTTTTCTACAGGATACCCTTTTGCAGACCAGTCAGTTATTCCGCCAAGCATATTGTATATTTCCTTAAAGCCTGCATTTATTAATATTTCTGAAGCCTGAGTGCTTCTATTGGAAGTCCTGCAATAAACTATGACCGACTGGTTCTTATCAAGTTCTTCCAGCCTTTTCTCCAGTTCTGAAAGAGGAATAAGCGCAGAGCCTGCTATATGACCTTCTGCATATTCTTCGGGAGTCCTTACGTCGAGAATCTGATATCCGCCGCCCTTTATCAATTCATAGGCTTCATCAACAGAGATATTTTCATAGCTTCCTGTCTGCTCTTTATTGGTATCAGCACTGCCTGCTTCAGTAACGGGTTCTTTGTTTTCGCCATTTTGCAGACATCCGGATAAAACAAGGATACAGGATAAAATTACCAAAATTATTATAATTGCAGATTTAAAAATATTTTTTTTTATCATTTGATTTTATAAAATTATTTTTACTAAGCAGCTTCCGAATTCTATTTGTTCAAATTAAAATAAGCTTCAATATTTTCAATTCCCTCATCTATTTTAATATCTACCTGTTCTTTTTTTACTCCGAATTCGATAATATTCAAAGTTATATTTATTTTACTGAATTTCTTCCTTAAAAAATCCTTTACCCTGGGTATTTCATCACATTCTGTTATATTAATCTGAAGATAATCTTCTCCATCAGTAGTTGCAATAAAATTAATATGACCCAGCTTTTCACAACCACTGTTAATAAGGAAATTCACAATACCACTGGTAAACTCAACTATTTTTTCAATAAATTCTTCCTTTGTGACGGGTTTTAATAGCGAAAATTTAATTTTTTTATTTAGGATTACGATGCTAGCTTCTGACATTGGGCTTTAAAATAACTTTTAAAATTATTTATTGGATTAGATATTTGATAAATGTTTTAAGATACTTTAATAATTTAATGCAAAAAAGACAAAAAAGCAATTTTTTATTAAAAAAGATTTAAAAATCATTATCAGGAAATATATTTTATTTTATCAGGATAATGAAATCATAATAAGACTTTGCTGTTTATTTCTTTTTGCAGTATATATTTATATATTGCTTTTCCCAGACCTGATTTATGATTTTCATCAGTAATTGCATCTGCAACTTCAATTAATTCCGGATAAGAATTTTTTACTGCAATGCTAAATCCGGATTCCCTGAAAAGACTTATATCGTTCTGGCTATCACCAAAACTGATAACTTCATTTTTTGAAATATTAAGTCTCTTCATAATATTTTTTAAAGCATTACCCTTGGAAGCTTTGATATTTAAAATATCAAAAAAATATTTACCTGAACGGACTACTAGCATTCTTTGCCCGAATTCTTTTCTTATATAAGAGTCAAGAGGATCATCTGCGGCTATCGATAAGAAGATGCTTACAGCGTGTTTTGCAAACTCATTTTTTTTAATATTATCAGCCTTATACAATGTTTCTCCTATATCCATAACATTTTTCATCCCGGGGACAAATTTCTGATAATATATTTTCCCATCTGCAGTTGCAATAAGAGGCTCATACCCCTTTGCCCTTACGATATCTATAATTTCGTGATAAATCTTCTCAGGAATTGTAACAAAATCAATTACCTTCCCTTCAGGAGTAATAGTAACAGCTCCTCCCAGAGTTATCTGAGGGAGCTGCAAATCAAACTCTTTTATCAGATCCGTTATTGATGAAAAAGACTTACCAGTTGCAATGATTACCTGTATGCCTGCCTTAATACAGTCTTTGATAGCTTTTTTATTCAGCTCAGTAAGCCTCGACTGATGATCAAGCAGGGTTCCATCAACATCTGTTACCAGTAACTTAAACATAATGATAAAAATCTTTTACTATACAAATTTTAATTCTTAAACTTTATGAGTTGAAAGCCCGAAGCAATCTTCTGCAGTTTCCATTACTGCCTCGGAAAGTGTCGGATGAGCATGAACTGTTTCAGCGATCTGATCAACTGTGAGCTCACCGTTCATTGCCAGAGCCACTTCATGTATCAGGTCAGAAGCTCTCGGTCCTATCATTGTTGAACCAAGTATTTCTCCTGTTGAGGCATCTGTAAATATTTTTATAAATCCTTCATTTTCCTGTATTGCAACAGCCTTGCCGCTGTTTTTAAACGGAAACATACCCATACATACTTCATAGCCTTTTTCTTCTGCCTGTTTTTTGCTGAGTCCTACTGTGCCTATTTCCGGTATTGTAAATATTGCCCATGGGATGACATTATATTTCATCTCTTTGTTCTTGTTTAAAACATTATCCACGGCAACAAGACCCTCTGCAGACGCAACATGTGCCAGCTGATATCTGCCTATAACATCTCCTATTGCAAAAATATTATCTACATTCGTTCTTAAATACTTGTCTGTTTTAATAAATCCTTTTGCATCAGTTTCAACTCCTGATTCTGCAAGCCCGATATTTTCTGTGTTTGGTTTTCTTCCAACAGACACCAGGATTTTGTCCACTGTGATTGTCTTGCCATTGCTTAATTTGCAGGTATATTTATTGTTTTCTCTGCTTACATTTTCAACAGTTACGCCAGTATATATATCTATGCCTTTTTTTGTAAATATCTTATTGATAAGAGAAGAAACTTCTTCGTCTTCATTAAGTAAAATACTTGGCATTAATTCTACTATTGTCACCTTTGTTCCAAATGTTGCAAAAATACTGGAAAATTCGCAACCAACTACACCTCCGCCTACTACAAGCATGGATTCGGGAAGTTCTTTAAGGCTTAAAATACCTATATTGTCAAGAATACCTTCACTATCCAGAATGAAAGGAGGAACACTTGATGCATGAGAACCGGTTGCTATTATTATATTTTTTGCAGTAACTTCTATTGTGTTTCCATCGCTTCCCTTTACAATTATTTTGTTCTTGGAGACCAGCCGCCCTTCACCTCTTATTATTTCTATCTGGTTCTTTTTGAAGTTATATTCAAGTCCGGCTCTGTTCATATAAACTACT
The DNA here is from genome assembly GCA_003486795.1 of Actinomycetota bacterium. Next base: position 8,124 of record DNFX01000121.1, on the reverse strand, counting down.
TTGTCTTTTCTCTCCATAGCTTTGGCAAAGTCGATACCTGAATATGATATTTTGATTCCTAGCTCAGACGATTTTTTCACTGCTTCAATTACATCTGAAGTATGTGCAAGAGCTTTTGTTGGTATACATCCCCAGTTAAGACATACTCCTCCCAGATTCTCCTTTTCGATAACTGCAACATTGATACCAAGTTTCTTTGCTCTGATTGCGGCAACATATCCACCGGGTCCACCACCCAATATTGCCAGGTCAAAATTTTTCTCTCCCATTTGCTGCTCCCTTCAAAAATAAAATATAAAAAAACAAATAATTGCAATTGCTTGAAAATCAAATATAAAAAATACAACATTTTGGGGATTATTGCATTAAAAATTTACTTAATCCCCGTTTTTCTTTCTGAGGACTTCAATGATTTCTTTTATTACTTTTTTCGGCTCATGGAAAAGTCTTTTTGGAAAGAATGGTACCATATAAGCCATTGCTTCTTTGAAATCTCTTGACATTCTATGGGGTTTTGAGAGTACTCTGTCTATAAAATCTTCGGCAAAAACAGTTCTTAAATGCCTTCTGTCAATTTCGAATTTCTTTTTACATTTTTCGCATTTAATACTTTTCAGATATTCGCCTATATAATTAACAGAATGTTCTGTTTCTTCATTACAGTTGATACAGAATAAAATTATTTTGTTCTCTTCATCCTTTAACATTTTGTAACTCAGCTTTTTAAAATTTCTGTTCCGAAATTCTTGATTAAAAATTTATTATTGAAAATATACCATATTAAAAATTTAATTGAAAAAAATATTAAATATCCATTAATTTCTGCACATGTAATTTTTAAAACTTTTCTGCCTGCTGAAGAAAAACTATAATGCACCCCGTTAAAATATTTCAGACAAATTCTAAAAAAATAGTAATTCTTTAATTAAAAAATATTATAATCATTTATTTCAATATCAGCCTGTAAGTAAATTAAATAGCATTTTCTTATCTTTTATTAAATAAATCGATAAATTTTGATATAGTAAGTTTAAATTTTTTTACAATAAAACGAAAGAAAAGATGTAATGGTATTTATATGAGTTTTTTAATCAAAACAACTCAGATCTTTGTCGGAATAGGTCCAGTAGGTTTAATATCCATTTTATTTCTTCTTATCGGCCTTATTGTCTCAAGAAACAAACTTGTTTTACTCAAAAATGTGTCTTTTACTTATCTGGGGTTTTTTTTCTTTTCAATACTTATGTTTTTTTACATAATGTTTTTTAATCCTATTATAGATACTATTGTCTCCTCTTCTTCAAAAAATTTCCAGATAATAGATACCGGGTGGCTTATTGCCCAGAAAGTAGATATTTATACCCCTTATGCTGTTTTCATCTTTTTATTTCTTATAGGAATCAACATAATTATGTTATTTTTAAGACTTACCCGTACAATAAATCTTGATATATGGAATCTCTGGATATCTTTATTTTCAGGTATACTTATATTTGAAATAACCGGTGTATACTGGATGGGTTTTTTATTTGCAGGGGTTATCGCTACCATTACTTTTGTAATTGCAGATATCTATGCCCCTTATCTTGAAAATTATTACGGTATTAAGGGAATATCCATACCCAATCCTTCAACAATTATATGGGCACCCATTCCCAACCTGGTCAATTATGTATTTAACAAAATACCTTTTATAAAAAAAATAAATGTTTTTTATGAAGAAATACAGTACAAGCTGGGGGCAGCTGGGGAACCGATGGTAACAGGATTCATACTTGGTTTTATAATAGGAGCAGTTACAAAATATAAAGAATTTTCTTTTAATTTATGGCCAAGCATATTATATAGTTTTTATTCTGGTATATATCTTGCTGTCATTACTATTTTGATGCCCAGAGCCATATCTCTGCTATATCGTGGAGCAATCCCGATAATAAATGATATGAAGACTTTCATTAATAGCAAAATTACCAAAAGGGAAATATATATTGGGATAAACCCGATGATGCTTGCAGGCAATTCATCAGTTATCGGCCTTTCAACAATAATGATACCCCTTACTGTTTATATTGCGACAATACTGCCCGGAAACAAAATGCTTCCGGGTGCCGATCTTGTTATTATTCCTCTTATACTCATATGGGTAATCAGCCTGTCGCGCGGTGATATCTTCAGAAGCTTTATATCTGCAATAATAATAGTTCCCGTAATACTGCTTATATCTACAAATATGACAGGCTTCATAACAAATTTTCTGACTGATGAATCAGGGGAACAGGTGGTTGAGGGTTTTAATAATTATTCAAGCATGGGTATGGGATCAAATTTAATTTTCTGGATACTTACACAGATAATAGAACCGATATTCAAGCTTTTTTCTTAAAAATCCTTTTCGTAAGATCTGTGTACAAATTTTTTCGAACACTTCCAGGTAATTCTTTAAAGAAAATTTTATTTCTTTCAAGAATGACGCGCATTTTGTTTTCATCTCCGAATATAAAAGCCCGCAGAGTCTTTGGGGATGTTCTTACAACCCACAGATCAAATTCATTTGCTATAAAAGGAAAATAAGAATAGGATCTTACAACTTCTTCCCAGTTTACGACTATATTCTCAACAAGTCCTAAAAAATTAATATTAGGGTTTCTTTTAATCAGATATTTTGCCTGCCTGACAATGTCGGAAGATACTTTCTTTTCCATTCTTCTTAGATTATAAGATGCCAGAGCCATAAAAAAACCATAAAGGATAATAACTGGAATAAACCATATATAATATCTGGAAAAGAAGTCGATTATATATTTTCCTATTTTCCCTAAAAAAAGCTCAATCCATATTCTGGACATTATTGATTCCAATCAGAACAATTGTTAATTGGTGCTGCTTTTATAATCCTTGGCAGCAATTGCTATTTCTATTAAATTTTCAAGCGGTGCAGTCAGTGGTACGGCACATTCCGGCCCTATTATATCAACTCCGCTTTTAATTGCATGAAAAACCTGGTTTCTTACATCAGCAGGTCTTTTAAATAATAATGTTGACGGATTATTTATGTTGCCGATAAGCCTGGTTCTGCCTCTGCATACTTCTACTGCTTTTTGTGCCTCTACTTTTGATTCAAAATGGAAAAAAGATACTCCTGTCTGACAGATATAATCAATTCTGTCAAGAGTATCACCGCAAATATGGAGAATTATAGGGGCCTTTATCTCTTTTACAAGCATGGAATGAATTGGGATCAGAAAATCCCTATATGCAATAGGACTGCAGAGATCTCTGGTTGCATGATCTGCTACAGTTATGAAGTCTGCCCCTGCATCAATCTGTGCCTGTGCAAATTTTAAAGTTATTTCGCTTAATTTTGCGAGAATGTCTTCAACTTCATTGGGATTGATTATGGTTTTTATAAGAAAGTCTTCAACTCCAAAAAAATCGTATGACAAAGTCCAGGGTCCGAAAACTTTACCTATAACGGCAACATCAGGATACTTTGATTTAAGCATGCTTATGCAGTTAAGGACTGCCTTAACGGCATGGTTATCCAGAAAATCTTTTTTTATTTCAATGTCCTTATATCCCTTCCACAGCTTACCTTTTATCTGGGGCATCATCTCAGGATTGCCCCAGTCAACTTCACAGCCATTTGCAAAAGCTTCTATTACGACAGAAAAAACAGGCATAATTGCATCATAGCCGAGAACTTCGTAATTTGCTCTTGATAGTTGATACATTTTTCTGGCATCAAAATGCGCCTCAGGGAAAAATGAGTCCATGATTTCCATCTGCACGACAGTAGTTGAAGAAACCGGATTAAAAACCGCTATTCTTTCGGTCTTCTGATTTTTAAGTATCGCAGTTATTAAATCTCTGGGAGTCATTTTTTACCTTTCATTAGTTTTATATAGCATATTTTCAGTCTCATCTATCAAAGGTTTCAGATTTTTATCAAGACTGTCTTCATCTTCACCGAGCATGGTATTAAAATAAAACCAATATTCGGTATGTTCAAGATATTCTCCCGGCTCTATTAATTCCATGGAACCAAGTGTCTCCATTTCAATAATATCTTCATCTGTATAGGCTTCTATATTGCTTCCCAGATCAGGATAAACCGCAAAGGGGAATCTGAAGAATCTCTTAATCATCAGATCATCGTTATTGGCTCCTGCAATCCAGCACTGCCTGCTTGCAACTCCCACTTTTTGCCTGGAAGGAATTGAGGAATCCTGTTTCAATTGTATGTATTTGTCCTGCCATTTAAATCTGGGGTCAGCCATTTTGGTATAAGCCCAAAGATTAACCGAATTTACAGGCAGAAGATTTTCATTCCAGCTCTGAAACGGCTCATGTGGTATTATTGCACGGGTATTCTCAGCCATCATTGTTATTGCCCAGGGTGCAGCTTCTATGGCCCATATGTTTTCGTTTATTATCCGGTGAATAACTTCAACAAAACTATTATCTTCAAATAAGGTTATTTCCATTTCTTTTTTAATTCCTGTAGTCGTTTCCGTCTTCTGGCTTAATATGACTGTATTTCCTTCTATTTTATAATCTACCTCACTGTTATCAGGATAATAGCTTCTTGGTGATGCCTCAGGGGCGTGCCATAATCTGTGTCCTCCGTAAGGAACCCAGTCTTCACCACCTGTGCTGCCCAGAGATTCTTTAAACTCTTTAAACATATTCTTGCCATTAGTTGCGCCGAAACTGATAATTCTCGGGCCTACATCCGTGACAATAACAAGTTTTATTTTCCTGTCACTTACCATAATACAATTATTCCAGCCACCGTATTGATAACTTTCTTTTATCTCCATTTATTTTCCAATCTCACATTTTGTTTTGTTGACTTTATTCTATGATAATTTGTTTAAAAAAGGTAATTTTTGAATTTTTAAGTCTGTATCTGTAAAAACCATTAATAAAAATATTTTATTAATTAATACTTTTTTCATTCATAAAAAATAGTATAAACAAGAATGACATTTATATATTAAGCCATAATAAGACAGGGAGCAATATTAATGTTTATTGTTACTGCTTCTAATTACGAAAAATCGGATGGTTTTAAT
>DNFX01000121.1:0-3035 GCA_003486795.1 Actinomycetota bacterium | reverse complement strand
GGAGATGAGCGGGATCGAACCGCTGACCCCCTGCTTGCAAGGCAGGTGCTCTCCCAGCTGAGCTACACCCCCACGACTGACGGTATTGTAGAATAACACAATTTCTAAAAAAAATAAAGAAACATTAATCTGAAAATAAATTATTTTATATGTTTTTTAATATAATCATCAATCTTCTGCTGTCCGTCCAAAATCCTGATTTCTATTTTCATTTCTACTTTTTCACCAGGATTAATTGTTCTTACTCTGCCGGCATCTCTTTCTTTATCCCTTCCCGAAACAAATGCATTTCCAGGCTCAAGGCCAAGCACATATTCTCCGGGATTAAAATTCTTCCATTCAATAAGGTAAGGAAGATTTTCCTTTTTAAATTTAAGTCCGATACCCAGACCATTGCTCTCATCAAGATTCCTGTTCACAAGAGCTGTATGGCAGAATCCTTCACTGTCAGCTTTTATATCGTGGGCAAAAACTTCAGGATTAAAATTGCTGACCGGTTTGATGAAGTTATCAAACATTCCGGCATTTTTCTCTGCATCATCATTAAGAGGGATTATTTCGCCTTTCCCGACATATAATTCTGCCTTATCATCGAGAAGTGGCCATCCAAAATTCATATGATATAAAACCATCAGGGGCAGCTGGTTAAAACCGAAATTTTCGATTGAGTCTTCAATGCTTACCATAGATTCAGATGAAAATAATTTAATACATCTGGAAAGTTCAAGCTTTTCTGTAAGTGCCTTTACCTGTCTTACCTTCCCTTTTATTTCCATTATATAATCATCATTTTCCCAGTAAGATTTTGAAGAAATTTCCTTGGCTGCAATATTGGCAATCCTTCCATGAAGCCCGAGTTCTTCTGAATCATTAGATACCGGATCTCCAAAATATGTAAGCCCGCATGTAGTAAGCAATCCTCCAAAAAAAGACCTCAGCCATTCGTCTTTTCTGGCTTCATAAAAAGAAGGATTTGTTTCCCCGGTACATGAACGCCATACCAGAGGTATGCCCTTATATGAAAATGCAGAAATATCCATTGCCCTGTCTGTAACAACTGTCATTTCTATTCCGCCATTTATACTTTTTAAATTTGCTGCCCTTGTTCCCTTTGCCATGCCATCAGAAAATTCAAAAAATCTTATTCCGCCTAACTGTGTAATATCACCTGTTCTTTTTGATATTTCCTGCCTGTCAAAATCATTTCCAAAAATTTTCATTTTATTTCCTCCTTGATAACCAGAAATGATAAAAAAATAAATGAACAGCTTTTAAAAGACCCATATTTTTAAATAAAAAACTTATTTAAATAATTTCCCCTCTTATGCTTATTTTTACAGCTACAAACGGAATAATCTTGCCAGATCTTTTAATTGCTTCCTGGGCAATTGAAATAAGCCCGAAACAGCATGGTACCTCCATATATACAACTGTTATCGATTTTATATCATTACTGCTTACTATATCACTAATACGCTGCAGATAAAATTGTGCATCATCAAATTTGGGACACCCTATCAGCAATACCTTTCCTTTAAGGAATTTCTCATGAAAATCCGGATGTGTAAAGGGTACACAGTCAGCAGCAATTAGAAGACTGGAATTCTGCAGAAAGGGAGCATTCGGCGGAACTAATTTTATCTGTATGGGCCAGTGATTTAATTGTGTCTTTTTTATAATTTTATTTTCTGGATTTTCACTTAAAGGAGCCTTCCATATTCCGGGTTCCACCTTATGCGATTTCTCTTTATCAGTGAAATCCTCGACTTTTGAACTTGGGCATACGCCTGAAGCACCGCATCCTGTATTATCTTCTTTTTCTGTTTCTTCTTTCATAATCGTCTCTTCTTTAAAATCATCAGGAATTTCTATATTTTTTTCTTTCAGATAATCAAGGGCCTGCTGGAGATATTCTTTTTCATTATGGCTTTTAAGATGTCTTAGGTGGGCTTTTATTACATTAATTCCCTGTTTTACTATATTTTCCATAACTTTTCCCTCATCATATGGCAGAGCTTCCCTTTCCTCAGTAGTTATTGCTCCTGCCGGACATTCTCCGATACACGCTCCCAGACCATCACAAAAAAGATCACTGACAAGTCTTGCTTTTCCATCTATTATCTGGAGAGCTCCTTCCGGACAATTGGGAATACAATTGCCGCATCCATTACAGAGCTCCTCATTTATATTAATGACTTTCCTTTTAACCATCCGGTCCTTCCTTATATAAAATAAGATATATTTTGAAATTATGTTGTTTTTTAAATTATTAAAAAATTTATATGAATTCTGATGATGAAATAAGGATTAAACTCAACATCTGTGAAATTATCTGAAAAACATTTCTTTGCCGAGTGGTGGGCGTATCTGGACTCGAACCAGAGGCCTCTCGCATGTCATGCGAGTACTCTAACCAACTGAGCTATACACCCTAACAATAATTTGCAATTTTTAAATTTTCAATGACCAATAACCAATTTTCAATGCCTGCCTACTGGCAGGAATTTCAATATTTTAATTTTAAAATAATGCAACAATTTAACAGTGTAGTAATTTAACAATCCCTATCTGTCTTAGTAAATTCTAACTTTTAAACTAAAAATAGTCAATTATCTTATTTCTTACCCTTCACTTCCTGCCAAAAATTATCAAAAAAATCTTTCATAAATTCATCCCGTTTTTTCGCGATTTCTTTTCCTGTCCTGGTTAACATCTTATTTTTCAAATGCTTTAATTTTATTTCGTATTCCAAAATAGCGCTATCTTCTTTGGTAAAAGAATAATCTTTTCCAAGCTTTGTCAATCTCTTTTCATTTCCAGTATAAAGACAATTTGAACCTGCGCTTCCAGCAAAAAGAAAATCTCTAGCTATGCCCACTGCCCCAATACTGTCTAGTTTATCCGCATCAAAAACAATTTTGGCCTCCAGCGTTTCTGGAATCAAAGCATTTCGACTGCGGTGAGCCTCTATGGAATGCAGGATGTTTTCTTTTTCTGCCTGAGTAATTTTTTTAAATTTTTCCAATATTTTACTA
>DNFX01000168.1 GCA_003486795.1 Actinomycetota bacterium | reverse complement strand
TCAGAAAATGTACCGGTATTTGCAAGTTTTCTTGTCTCTTTCCCCATAATTTATACAAATGTTTTTGAGGGAATAAAAAATGTTGATAAAAAAACAATTGAAATGGCAAAATCGTATAAAATAAAAAAAACAAGGATGCTTTCTGAAATATATCTTCCTGCGATTTCACCATTTATTTTTTCTGCTGCAATAACTTCTATGGGTATTGGCTGGAAAGCCGTGATCGCTGCAGAGGTACTGAGTAATCCTCTAAGAGCAATAGGGACTGATATGCAGCTGAGCAAGCTGTATCTTCAGACTGACAGAGTCATTGCCTGGACAGTTGTTGCTGTTCTTGTCAGTTTTGTTTTTGAGACAATATTAAGATTCAGTCAGAGAAAAATAATAAGATGGAAGTATTGAATTGGATATAGAAGTAAAAGAATTAACAAAAAAATTCAGGGATCTTACAGTTTTTAACGATTTTGAAATAAAAATACCTGTAAATAAAATAACCGCTATAATAGGTGAATCAGGCTGCGGGAAAACCACACTATTAAATCTGTTAAGCGGAATACAGATTGCTGATAAAGGTATTTTTAAAAATCTGAAAGATAAAACAGTTTCATACATTTTTCAGGAGCCAAGACTTCTGGAATGGAAAACCGTGAAAAGTAATATTGAATTCGTGCTCAAGGATATATATCCATCGGTTAAAAGAAAGAAGATCACGGAAAAGTATATGTCCCTGGTAGGTTTGGAAAGATTTGCAGATTATTACCCGAATCAGTTAAGTGGAGGTATGTCCCAGAGGGTTGCCATTGCAAGAGCATTTGCTTTCCCGTCTGATATTCTTCTGATGGACGAACCTTTTAAGCAGTTAGATATTAAATTAAAAAGAGACATTCTAAACTCTTTTATGAAATTATGGAAAGCCGATAAAAGGACTGTAATATTCGTAACCCATGATATTGAAGAAGCTGTTACTCTCGGAAATGAAATTTTTGTTTTTAAAGGTTTGCCTGCAGAGATAATTAAAAAAGTAAAAATAAATGAAGATAAACCAGAAACTGGAATGTCCAATATTGAAATAAATGATATCAAAAATATGCTTTCAGATATTATGGCTGTATAATATTTTAAAATATTAATAAAGAAAAATTTAGCAAAGGAATGACTTTGGAGATACCTGTAATAAAAAATATATATGATTACAATAAAGAACATGCACAGGAGAATAGAAAAGTACTTAAAGATAATAAAATAATTACAATAAATATATTATCTTCACCAGGTGCTGGAAAGACTTCTCTCATATTGCAGACAATAAAAAAATTAAAAAACAAAAGGATAGGAGTAATAGAAGGGGATATATCCTCAACTCATGATGCAGAAAAGCTTAAAGCACACACCACTGAAATAGTACAGATAAATGNNCAGATAAATACAGGAGGCACCTGTCATTTAAATGCATCAATGGTGCACAATGCTTTAAAGAAAATAAATTTAAAAAACATAGATATTCTTTTTATTGAAAATGTAGGAAATCTTATATGTCCTGTTGGTTTTGATCTTGGAGAAGATTATAAAGTTCTTCTTTCATCAGTCAGCGAGGGAGATGATAAACCTGTAAAATATCCGAAAGGTTTTACAGTTGCTTCTCTGGTTATACTAAATAAAACTGATCTTTATGATTATTTTGAATTCAACAGGGAATTCTTTTTAAAAAGCATAAAAAATCTTAATCCTTCAGCTGAAATAATTGAACTATCCTGTAAAAGCAGCAAAGGAATAGAAAATTGGCTGGAATGGCTTTCTAAAAGGATATCCGTTACTGATAGTAAATTATAATAGAATTTGATATTATTTTCTTAAAAGGAAATTACAATTTATGAAAAATTATTATTTGGCAGAAAGGGGATTTGATGCTTTATAAAGTCCTTGAAAAAAAAGATTATAATGATTTCCTTAAAAAGCTTGTTGAGAACTATGATCTTTACGGACCCGTTAGGAAAGATGCAGCTGTTCATGATTTTCAGAAGATAACAGATGTCAGTAAAATAGATACTAATTTTAAGAGAACAACAATAGCTCCTGCAAAAAAAATGATTTATCCCCCTTCTGAAACAATATTGTCTTATGATATTTCTGATGATATAAAATTAAATTCAGAAGTATTGGCTGAAGAGAAGATATTATTTGGGATAGATGCCTGTGATGTAAACGGTCTTGTTTTTCTGGACAGATTTTTTTCTGATGAACCAGCTGATGACTTTTATTTTGAGAAAAGAAACAAACTTATAGTGATCGGTCTGGACAGAATGCCTTCGGAAACTAATTTTTCATTAAGTCTTGGAAAAGAGTATGCAAGGGAAGGCTTTGATATTTTTTTGACTGATTTAAAAGACAGATATTTTGTAAGAATTGGCACGAAAAAAGGAAATAATATTATTAACAGTTATGCAAAAACAAGAGACGCAGTGGAAAAAGATTTTTCCGATTATGACAAGTATATGGATAATTACAGAAAAAGCTTTAAGGCAAAGGCAGATATTTCCAATTTTTATGATAATTTTGAGATAATTTATGATAATGACAAATTCTGGTCAAAAACAGCAAAAGACTGTTTTTCCTGTGGTTCATGCTGCCTGGTCTGCCCAACCTGTTTCTGTTTTAACGTGAGAGATGATATGGAAATAAATCTGAAAAAAGGAAACAAAATAAGGGAATGGGATTCATGTATGATTCCTGATTATGGTCTTGTGGCGGGTGGTCATAACTTCAGAAAAGACAAGGAAAACAGGCTCAAACAGCGTTACAGATGTAAATTAAAAACTTTTGTTCAAAAATTTGATACCTTTGCCTGTGTAGGTTGTGGCAGATGTATCGAAGCATGTATGGCAAAAATTAATATAGCTGATGATATTAATTCTGTTAAGAAAGAGGTGAGTGTATAAAATGCAGACTATTTATACCCCTGATATTGCAAGAATAACCAGGATAGAAACAGTAACTCCTAGTGAAAAGATTTTTGACATTTCATTTGTTGATAAGGAAACCCAGAAAAAGTTTGATTTTCTTCCTGGCCAGTTTGTTGAACTTACAGTTTTTGGGGTAGGTGAAGCACCTTTTTCAATTACCTCAAATCCAAATAATAAAGAGAAATTTCAGCTTTGCATAAGATCTGTCGGAAGTGTTTCGCAGGCTATACATAATTTAAAAGAAGGTGCGAAAGTAGGAATCAGAGGACCTTTTGGTAAAGGAACTTTTCCTTATGAGGCTGCCAAAGGGAATAATGTCCTGGCTATTGCAGGCGGTCTTGGTCTTGCCCCCCTTATGTCATTTCTGACTTATATGTTTGATTACAGGGAAGAATACAAGAATATAATGATAATATACGGTGCTGTTAATCCTGGAAATATACTTTATAAAAATGAAATTTCATACTGGAGCAGCAGGGATGATGTCAAAGTCTGTGTAACAGTGGATAATCCAGATGACAAATGGACTGGAGAAATCGGTGTATGTACCAAACTGATTCCAAGGGTAGATTTTAAACCGGAGGATACATACACGATAGTTTGCGGGCCTCCAGTGATGTATAAATATGTTGTTCAGGAACTGGAGAAGAAAAATTTCACTGATGATAAAATTTTTCTCTCACTTGAAAGAAGGATGGAGTGCGGAGTTGGCAAGTGCAACCATTGTCATATAGGAAACAAGCTTGCCTGTGTTGATGGTCCTGTATTTAGTTTATGGGAAATTAGAGATTTAAAGGAGGCTATATAATGATAAAGCCAAGAATAGGTGTATTCGGACTGACCGGATGTGGTGGATGTCAGCTTGAAATTCTTAACCTTGAGGATGATTTGATTGATTTTATCAATGCTGTAGATATAGTTCATTTTACTGAAGCTATAACAGAGCACAGTGATAATTACGAAGTTGCTCTCATAGAAGGATCTGTCTCCACAAATCATGATCTGGAAAGACTGGAACACATCGCAAAAGTGGCAAAGGTAATTGTAGCAATAGGTGCCTGCTCGTCAACCGGTGGTTTGAATTGCCTTAAAAACTTATATGGAGTTGAAAAAGCAAAAGAACTTGTTTACGGGGACAAAAAGGATTGGATAGATGCTATTGAAACAAAACCGATAGACGCATATGTCAAGGTTGACTATTATGCAAGAGGATGTCCTCCTACAAGATCAGAAATAGTTGATATAGTTAAATCACTGATTATGGGCAAAATACCTGAAATCCCCAATTATCCTGTTTGCATTGAGTGCAAAAAGCTTAACAATACATGTCTGTATGATCTGGGAATAGCATGTATGGGCCCGGTTTCAAGAGCAGGTTGTAATGCAAGATGTCCTTCTTCTGGTTCAGGTTGTGAAGGATGCAGAGGCCCCATAGATGATCCTAATATAAATGCCCAGATGGATCTTCTTAAAAAATACGGACTTACAGTTGAGGATATAATGGAAAGATTTAATCTGTATAATGCATGCAAGAAACTTATTGATAAATCCAAGTAAGCTAATAAAGATTTAAAAATTATTTCGAAAGGGAAAATGATATGGCACAGGATTTAAATATAAATGTATCGCCGATTTCAAGAGTGGAAGGACATGGCGATCTGGTTATAGATATGAAAAATAGAAAAATACAAAAAATGATTATGGGAATACCAGAATCTCCCCGTTTTTTTGAAGCTATGCTTGTCGGAAGAGATTGGGAACAACCGTCTCATATAACTTCAAGGATATGCGGAATATGTTCTGTTGCCCATACTTTTGCGTCAATAAAAGCTACAGAAGATGCAATGGGAGTTAAAATAAATGACCAGATTCTGAGATTAAGAAAACTGATAAATCATAATGAATGTGTTCAAAGTAATGCTCTCCATGTTTATTTTCTGGCTGCTCCTGATTTTCTGGGAGTCGGAAGCGTGATACCTTTGCTGAAAACACACCCTGAGGTTGTACAGATTGCAGTAAAGATGAAAAAGGTAGCAAATGAAATAGTCAGAATAATAGGTGGGAGAGCGGTACATCCTATAAGAACTGTTGTCGGAGGTTTTACAAAAATACCTACAGAACAAGAGATATATCAGATGAGGGAAATGCTGAAATCTCTTTATCCTGATCTGCAAAAAAGCCTTGAGGTATTTAAAACACTTAAAATGCCTGATTTTGAAAGAGAAACAGAATATATATGCATCAGTGATGAAAAAGAGTATGCATTATATGATGGCAAGATAAAATCTTCTGACGGATGGGTAATAGAATGCCGGGATTATCTTGATAAAATCAATGAGAAGGTGGTGCAGCATTCAACCGGAAAACATTGCTGGGCTACACGTGATTCTTATCTTGTTGGTGCGCTTTCAAGACTGAATAATAATTATGACAAACTTACTGAAAATGCAAAACATTATGCAGAAGAACTAGGGATTAAAATTCCTTGTTATAATACGTTCATGAATAATTTTGCACAATTTGTTGAAATAGTGCATTGTGTGGATGACAGTATCAAAATTTTGGAAGAATTACTGGAAGACGGTCTGGATGAAAATAATGCAATGGTTGAAGTTAAAGCCAGAGAAGGAAGAGGAGTAGGAGTAGTTGAAGCTCCAAGAGGTCTCCTAATACATGATTATACTTATGATAATAATGGAAGAATCAAAAAAGCCAATCTTATAATTCCAACCAATATGAATTATGCTAATATTGAAAAAGATATGGAAGCTTTTCTTCCAAGTATAATTGATAAGACTGAAGATGAGATACGATTTGATATGGAAATGCTGATAAGAGCTTATGATCCCTGTATTTCATGCTCAACTCATTTCCTGAAAGTCAGACTTGTCAATAAATAATCACATAAAATAATTGTTACAAAAGTAAAATTTTATGAAAAAAAAGGACCAGGATTTTCAAGAAAAATCTTCTGGTAGAAAATTATTTAAAGTAATTGGCTTTGGTAACAGATATATGGGAGATGATGCCATAGGCCCGCTGATAATAGATGAGCTGAAAAAAGATAAAACTTTTGAAAACAACGATCACGTAGTTTTACTGGACTGTGAAACTTCAGGCATAGATCTTATTTTTATGGTGAATGAAAATGAGAATATAATAATTATAGACGCCATTGATGCAGGTCAGGATGTTGGAGAGATTGTTATTTTTGATATTGATGATGTAGATACTTTTATCAGTAAAGATATAAGAAGTTTTTCAATGCACGATATTGGACTTGCTGAAGCATTCAATATAATGAAATCAATGAATATAAAAATAAATGCAAGACTTATAGGAATAAAACCAAAAAGTATTGAATTTGGTGATGGTCTTTCAAAAGAAATAGAATTAAAAATTCCTGCCATAATAAAAGCCGTAAAAGACATACTTGCTGGCTGACTTTTTCAGAAAAATATTTTTTGAATTTTTTATAATGAGTTAATTTTTTAAAAAATATTGTAACAATAATTACATAAATAATATATAATTAACTAAGAAGAAGAAAAAAGAAAGGAGAATATCATGCATAAGGAAGTAACAGATATCGTAAATGTTTGCAACACAATAACTTCCAAAACAAAGTCGATTAACGAAATAGCAGAAGCACTTCAGGAACTGGCAAAAGAAATAGAGCAGAATACTCAGCAAGTAGATATTCCTTCAAAGTCTCTGGCTATGAGAAAACCACTTGCATCACTTTTTATATTGAATTCTAATCTTGATGACTTAGTAAAAAATTTTGAGAAAACCTATGATGATTTAAAAAAGATATAATTAAATATCAGCAAATCCTTGGCAGCTGTTCGCTGTAGAATTTATCAAGGACACGGTTTGTACCAATTTTTGTTTTAAGAATTACATTATTGTTTCTGGTTTCCTCAACTTCGCCTATTATTACGGAGTCTTTGCCGTATTTGTTATTTTTTAATATTTTCAGGGCTGCATTTGCATCCTTTTGATCAACAAATAACACCATTTTACCTTCATTGGCAATATAAAGCGGATCAAGGCCCAGAAATTCACAAATTGCATGAACTTTTTTACTGACCGGTATTAATTCTTCAAAAATTTTAAACTGATAATCTGATATTTCCGAAAATTCATTCAAGACAGAAGCAAGTCCTCCACGGGTAGCATCTCTTATCGCATGTATCTTTATGTTCTGCTTTAGTACTTCTTCAATCATTATATTAAGAGGACAGCAGTCAGTATCTATCCCTTTAAAACCAAAATCCTCTCTGGAAGTTAAAACCGAAATACCATGTTCAGCAATTGAACCATTAATAATTATTTTATCTCCAGGTTTTATTCTGGAAGGTGATATTTCTATTCCGGCAGGAATAGCACCTATTCCTGATGTATTTATAAATATTTTATCAATATTATTTTTTTCTACTACTTTTGTATCTCCTGTAACGACAGGGACGCTGACTTCATCAAGAACATTTTTCATGGATTTTAATATTCTGACAAGATCATTTGTTTCAAAACCTTCTTCAATAATAAAACTCAGACTTAAAAATAATGGTTTTGCACCTGAGCATGCGATATACCTCTACCTCGTTGGGTAGCAGGTACTCCGGTGAAAATAGTTTGAGGGCAACAGCCAGGTAATTGCGGGCCAGCCGGG
>DNFX01000026.1:524-5647 GCA_003486795.1 Actinomycetota bacterium | reverse complement strand
TAATAAAAAAAAATAACCAAATAAACAAATTATTATATAAACTTATAAACAAAACTTTCAGATAATGCAGTTTAATCAAAGTTATCATTTATATTATTTTTTTGCACGAAAGAGAAAATAAGATGTGGGAGATAAAGTGAACAATAAAGTAAAAAAGCACTCTGTATGTTTTGACTCTCCTTTTTTGACCGGGATTCCTGAAAACGACAGAGTTTACGGAGAATATATCGATAATAAAGAAAAAAATAATAAAAAATGTATTATTCTTCTGCATGGTTTTAAAAGCCTGGAAAAAAGACTTGGATCATACTATTCTTTTGCAGAACAGGCATCAGAAAAAGGGTTCAGCTGTTTTTTTATGCATCTCCCCTTTCATCTGGAAAGAACGCCTTTTTCTAGAAAAAGCGGTGAGATTTTACTTGATAATGATGATCAGGGTATGATTGATTTTTTTCATCAGGTAGTTGCAGATACCGGAAAAGCAATAGATATCCTTAAAAAAGATTTTAAAATTGATGATTTTTTTGTATGCGGCTTGAGTCTTGGCGGAATGTGTGCTGTATTTATTAAAGCATTTGAAAAAAGAATCCGAAAAGCGGTACTTATTGAGTGTGGGGGAAACTGGCATGAAATATACTGGAACAGTCTTGCATCAAAAATCATACTGAAAGGACGATACCTTAAGGAAAGGAAAATAGGAAAGGAACAATCAGAGAGGTTTTACAGAAATTTTCCTGAATTTATTGATAATTTTAAAAAATTAAATATTAAAGAACAGGAAAGCTTTTGTGATTTAAAAGAACTACAGAATCCGGCTTTGGACAGATATCTTAAACCCAAGTGGTTTTTGTGTGATCCGCTGACATGGGCTCACAGAATCAGTAAAGATGAAGCACTTATGATCTGCTCAAGATTTGATCCATTATTTAACAGGAATACTGTAATGCAGCTTAAAAAAGAACTTGGTGATCCTGAAATAGTATGGATAAATCATTTTCATACATCAGGTATTCTCAGGAACAAAAAAACAAACTCAGTTATTTTTGATTTTCTGGATAATAATAGTTCTAGAAGTCAATAAAATGAAGTTTCTTAAGCTGTTCATTTTCTCCAATAAGTGTAAGAACATCAGATTCTGAAAAATTATAATTTACATCAGGAGGAGTTCTGACATTACCGTCTTTGTCTTTGATGCTTATAATTGTAACTGCATATTTTTTTCTCAGATTTAATTCTATAAGATTTTTTCCATGCATGAACTGGGGAGCCTTCAGCTCAATTATTGAGACCTCAGGGTTTAATTCGATATAATCAATAAGGGTGCTCGAACTCAGTGATTTGCCTACTCTTTCACCCATATCTTTTTCAGGAAATACTACTGTATCGGCTCCTACTTTTGCCAGAACTTTTCCCTGAACTTTTGTGCCTGCTTTTGCGATTATATGCTTTGCTCCTTTTTCCTTGACTAAAAGAGTTGCAAGTATAGAATTCTGTATATATTTCTCACCGATACTTACTACTACTGTTTCAAATTCAGGGATTCCGAGAGTATCCAGCACATCAGAATCTGTCGCGTCAAGTTTCATGACATTGTCTATTTCAAATGAAAATTTCTGTATTATGTCTTCATCGTTGTCTACTCCCAGAACGGAATGGCCTGCTTTTGTAAGTGTCCTTGCGACATTAATCCCAAAACGTCCCAGACCTATTATTAAAAATGACTTCTTCATAATTTTTAATTAACCTCTCTTCTTCTTTAGAATATTTTAATATATAAAATTATTATTAACCAATTGAAATAGATTCTTCCGGTCTTTCGATTTTTTCAGGTCTGACTCTCGAAGCAATGGTCAGAGACAGAAGGCTTATTCCTACACGTCCTATAAACATAAGCAATATAAGAATTACTTTGCTCGGAGTAGCAAGCAAAGGAGTAATTCCCGTTGAAAGACCGACTGTACCGAATGCACTGGTTGTTTCAAAAACCACTTTTATAAAACTTTCTTTCTCTATGATCATTATGGCTGTTGAAGCTGCCAGTATTATCAGAATGGCTGTAAGTGTAAGGGTAAGTGCTCTGTATACAGTACCTCTGGGGATTCTTTTCTTGAGTATGGTTATACTCGTCCTTCCTTTTATTGCAGCAACACCGGAAAGCGTTATGGAAGCAAAAGTAGTTGTTTTTATTCCGCCTCCTGTACCTCCGGGAGATGCACCTATAAACATCAGAATAACAAGCATTAGTAGTGTTGTTTCATTAACTGCTGCAATATTTACTGTATTAAATCCGGCAGTTCTCGGAGTAACTGACTGGAAAAAACTTGAAAGCACTTTTACGCCAGGTGAAAGAGTACCGATAGTTTCCGGATTCCTGAACTCAAGCAAGAAAAATGCAGCAGTTCCAAGAAATATAAGTATCCCTGTTGTAGAAAGTACTATTTTTGCATGAAGAGATAATTTTTTAGTCTTTTTTAATGCAAGTATCTCTGAAAGCACTGAAAAGCCTATTCCACCGGTTATTATCAGTATCATTACTGTAATATTTAAGACAAAATCTCCTGTAAAACTGGCTAAATTATTTGAATAAAGGGAAAATCCGGCGTTATTAAAAGAACTTACCGAGTGGAAAAGACCATGGATAAAAGCATTTTTTAATGGATAAGCATATTTAAAATGAAAAAGCATAGTCAGAATGCCGGTTCCTATAAGCTCTATTATTATAGTTGTCGAAGCAATTATCAGAAAAAATCTTGATGGTGAAAATATCTTGTTTGAACCGAAGCTGGTATTCAGATAAAATCTGTCACCGATATTTATTTTTCTTCCAAGCATCAGTGCAAAAATAGAAGTAATGGTCATTACTCCAAGACCACCGATTTGTATGAGTATAAGAATAATGGCTTTTCCGTAAACAGTGAAAAATGTCGAGGTATCCTGCACAATAAGCCCGGTTACGCAAATTGCAGATGCTGATGTGAAGAAAGCATCAATAAAGGTAATCCCATTTACTGTCATTGGGGGGAGCATGAGAAGAAAAGCTCCTGTTATGATTGCAATAGCGAATGCAAGAATAACCTTGTTTACTATTTTTCTCTGGCTTTTTAGGAAATACGATGATAAATCTTCCATATTAATACCGCAAAATATTTATTTATCTAATTAATTTTAATAGAAAAAAATAAAAAATATAGTATTTAAATATATAAATGTTGAATTCTATACATTTGTTGATATAATTGCAATATGTAAAAATATTTTTCATTTAAAAGTAAAATGAATTTTATTTAAATTAGAAAAAATATTGAGTAAATTGTTGACAAATATTTTTTTATTGATTATTATTTATGTTAATTTAAGAAAGTGTGGCGGACTATATGT
This sequence comes from Actinomycetota bacterium, assembly GCA_003486795.1. The sequence continues at coordinate 2,269 of DNFX01000026.1, read as the reverse complement.
TTAATGAAGTTGATAAAAGTTATCCTATAGAGCTTGTTGCTGAATTTCTTGGAATAAACAGCAGGACTTTATACTATTATGAAAAATTTAATCTGGTTTGTCCGCTCAGGAGGGGAAGAAAAAGATATTATTCCAAGGAAGATATCAACTGGCTTGAATATGTCCGTGAACTTATGTATGAGCAGGGGATGAATCTAAGATCCATTATCATACTTATAAAGAGAAGGGACGCAGTTATACTTGACAGATGTCCTGAGGATGTAGTCCTCTGCTATAAGAATTATCTGGCAAGGAAGGAAAATGGCAGTCAGGCCACAGAATAATATTATATCTGTTCAGGTCCGGGATAACTTTTTAAATTTCTTAAATTGATAATTATTAATTAGAAAGAATTGACAGTATTTTAAAAAAAGAAAGGTTGATTAAATTATGGGAAAAGCAGTTGGAATTGATTTGGGAACAACTAATTCATGTATTGCAGTTATGGAAGGCGGTAACCCTGTTGTAATTGCAAATACCGAGGGCGGAAGGACTACTCCTTCAGTTGTAGCTTTTACAAAAAAAGGCGAAAGGCTTGTAGGGCAGCTTGCAAAAAGACAGGCAGCGCTTAACCCTGAAAACACTATTTACTCGATAAAGAGATTTATCGGAAGGAAATATGATGAGGTTGTAAGCGAAAGGGCTATAGTGTCCTATTCTGTAATAGGAGGTAAAAACGGTCTGGCAACAGTCAAGCTTGCAGACAGGGAATATACGCCTGAAGAAATATCTTCGATGATTCTGCAGAAATTAAAAACTGATGCAGAATCTTATCTTGGAACTGAAGTAACCGATGCAGTTATAACGGTTCCTGCATATTTTAATGATGCCCAGAGACAGGCAACAAAGAATGCCGGCAAGATAGCAGGGCTGAATGTGCTAAGGATTATCAATGAGCCTACTGCAGCAGCACTTGCATATGGTCTTGATAAGAAAAAAGAAGAAAAAATACTTGTTTTCGACCTTGGCGGCGGTACTTTTGATGTTTCAATACTAGAGGTTGGTGAAGGTGTTTTTGAAGTAAAGGCAAGTCACGGGGATATGCATCTTGGTGGAGATGATTATGATAACAGAATAATGAATTTTCTTGCTGATGAATTCAAAAAGGAGCAGGGAATTGATTTAAGACTTGACAGACAGGCTCTTCAGAGACTGATTGAAGCATCTGAAAAAGCAAAGATAGAGCTTTCAAGTGTTATGGAGACAAACATAAGTCTGCCTTTTATAACCGCGGATGCTAACGGGCCGAAACATCTGGAAATGAAACTTACAAGATCAAAATTTGAACAGCTTTCTGCTGATCTTACTGAAAGATGCAGGGTACCAATGGAGAAAGCTCTTGCAGATTCAGGATATAAAATTTCAGAAATAAATGAAGTAATACTTGTGGGTGGCGCAACAAGAATGCCGGTAATACAGGAACTTGTTAAGAAAATAACGGGAAAAGAACCAAACAAGAGTGTTAATCCGGATGAAGTTGTTGCAGTCGGTGCAGCTATCCAGTCAGGTGTACTTAAGGGAGATGTAAAAGACGTTGTTCTTCTTGATGTTACACCGCTTTCACTCGGAATAGAAACTCTTGGCGGAGTAATGACCAAACTGATTGACAGAAACACTACAATTCCGACCAAAAAGAGTGAAATATTTACGACGGCAGCTGATAATCAGACAAGTGTGGATATTCATGTTCTTCAGGGTGAAAGAGA
>DNFX01000026.1:281-493 GCA_003486795.1 Actinomycetota bacterium | reverse complement strand
GTAACATTTGATATTGATGCAAACGGAATAGTAAATGTAATGGCAAAGGATACAGCAACGGGAAAAGAACAGAAAATAACTATTACGGCAACTTCCCATCTGTCAGATGATGAGATAAATAAAATGGTAAGAGAAGCAGAGGCCCATGCTTCTGATGACAAGAAAAGAAAAGAAGTAGTTGAGGTTAAAAACAGGGCAGACAATATGATATA
>DNFX01000026.1:0-130 GCA_003486795.1 Actinomycetota bacterium | reverse complement strand
CCTCAGGGTCAGCCGGGTACAGGCCCGGATGGTTCCCAGACAGCAGGTCAGGCTGGCGGCAAAACAGAAGACGAAGACGTAATAGATGCAGAATTTGAAGCAAAAGATGATAAAAATTAATTAAGAGCAA
>DNFX01000102.1 GCA_003486795.1 Actinomycetota bacterium | reverse complement strand
ACGCTAGCATTACCTAGGTCAGGTTCAAAGGGTCGATTGGGAATACCAATCCTCTCAGCTGAAAAGCTCCCCGAACTTAGATTAAATTTTTAAAAGAAACAAAATTACTTTAACAAAATCATATTAATAAAAAAAATCTTTGTTGTAAATAGGCAAAGTCTTCAGGTTTTTAAATACTGTTTTTATAGTATAATAATATTTGTGAGGAAAGAGTGAAAAAATGAAACTTAATCAGAGAAAAAAAGAAATATTAAAAAACATAATAGACAGTTTTATAGAAAAAGCTGAGCCGGTTTCTTCAAACTATATTGCTGAAAATATTAATATGAATCTGAGTTCAGCGACAATCAGAAAAGAGATGTCTGAGCTTGAAGAAATGGGATTTTTGTCACATCCCCATACCTCTGCAGGAAGGATACCGACAGACCAGGGATACAGATATTATGTTGATAATATTGTTCTTGGGGAGCAGCTGCTCAGAATCGGTTCAGGCGGACAGGATATACCTATGAACATTCCGATAGACAAGAATATGGATTTTGAAAAAATACTTATTCTAGCAACAGAGCTTCTTTTCAAATTTACCAATTATCTGTCTATGATAGTTGCACCTGAGATAAACAGGAGTAAATTCAGGCATATAGAGATAATTAATTTTGGCAGTGAAGGCAGATATATGTTTATTCTTATTACTGATTCCGGCAGGGTAATGAAAGCTTCATTTGAAATAGAAGGAGAATATAACGACCTTGATCTCCAGAGAATAAGAAACATACTTAACACAGAATTAAAAAACAAATATATTCATGAAATAAACGATAATCTGAAAATAAAAATACTTGAAAATGAAGGCTCCCTTCTTTTTATGATTAAGAAGATACTTAAAATAATAAAAAACTTCGAGGAAAATACTAATTATTATAACCGGATATTTGTAAGAGGTGCCTTAAGCATATTAAAAGATCCGGAATTTATTGATTTTAATAAGGTAAAAAATTTAATAGGGCTTCTTGAAAATGATTATCTTCTTATGAAAATACTTAAAAATTATTCAGGAAATGANNAAATATTGTTATAGCGGAAATTCGATAGGTTCAATAGGTATAATAGGTCCGAAAAGAATGGATTATTTCAAAGTTATAACCACATTAAACACATTCAGGGCGAACCTTACTGATATTCTTAATCTGAAAAGCTGAAGAATGATTTTCAAGTAAAATCTTTTCTTTAATAGTACTGGTCAAATAAAAAGTACTGGTCAAATAAAAATCATTAATATTTTTTTGATATATTTTATCCGGGAGAAAACAATGACAAGAAAAAAGAAAATAGCATTTGTATGTTTCGGAGAAGTAAATACACCTTTTGAAAAGCTGGTTCTTAAACATGATGAAGCACTCAGGACACTCTCAGGATCAGACACAGATATAATTGATGCCGGCATAGTTATTGATGATCCGGAATATAAAACTGCGGACTCGGCGATAGAAAAACTTAAACATACTGATATGGACTGCCTGGTAATTTGCGTTGCAGGATGGATACCTACCCATGCAGTCATAAGAGTTATGCCTACAGCTTTCGGTCTGTTATCCAAATCACTGCTGAATGTATCAAAAGTAAAAACCGGTATTGTTACCTGCGCCAGGCTCACTTATAAAAAGGGCAGATATTTTATGCATATATATACAGGAAAAGCCAAAACTCCTCCTTTATGGGAAGAATTTGGATGGGAAGCTCCTGCTCCGTATCTACCCAGTCTTGAAATAGAACCGACAAGCTGTACAGTAGAAGAGTTTGCGCAAAAGGTATCATCCCAGCATGTAATAATAGCTTATGGCGAACATATGGAGGCTCTATGTGATTTATGTGCCCTTCTGGAAATACAGGTAATATGATTAGAATAAAGCAGTTCTGCATAGAGAATGCATAAACGGAAATAAATAATAATTAGGGATAACCAAGATATTGATGAAAGAAATTCCCGGGATTTCTTCCCAGTATCCGGAAAGATTAAAATTCCTAAGCAGTATTTTGCATTTTTTATAATTTCCATTAAAATAAAATATTTGCTTATGATTATTTAATGATTATTTTTTTTAAATAGAGGTATTTAAATGGCATCAAGAAACAAAGATTATTATGAAATTTTGGGGGTCGAAAGAACCTGTACAATTGAGGAGATAAAGAAATCATACAGAAAGCTTGCAAGAGAATATCATCCGGATGTTAATAACGGTGACTCTGAAAAAGCAGAAAGATTCAAAGAAATTTCTGAAGCTTATGCTGTACTGAGTAATGAAGAAAAAAGAAGACAGTATGATAATTTCGGCTTTTCAAACAGTCTTTTTGATAATTTTGATTCAGAAAGTGTTTTCAGTGAATTTGGCTTCGGAGATATATTTAATATGTTTTTCGGAGGTTTCGGAGGTAATTCATATTCATCAAGAACGTCATCCAAAAGGCAGACAAAAGGAAGCAATATAGAAACCAGAGTAGAAATCAGTTTAAAAGAGGCTGCTTTTGGTATTGAAAAAGAGGTTGAATATAATGTTAACGAACTTTGTGAAGAATGTAGCGGAACAGGTAGTACCACAGAAGACGGTATAGAAAAATGTCATGTGTGCAATGGTACCGGCCAGGTAAGAAATACCAGACAGACATTTATCGGAAATATTGTTACATCATCAGTATGTGGAAATTGTAACGGAACAGGGCAGATTATAAGACAGCCCTGCAGAAAATGTTCCGGCAAAGGTTATTACAGGCAGAAAAAATCAGTTAAAGTCAGGATACCGGCAGGGATCCATGAAGGAGACAGCATAAGAGTTTCAGGTAAAGGGAATTCTCTTGGAAGAGGATCTGTTAACGGAGATCTTTTTGTAAATGTAAAAATAACTCCCCATCCTGATTTTAAAAGAAACGGAAATGATATCCTGTCAACAATAAATATATCTTTTACACAGGCGATACTTGGAACAAAAGTTGATTTTGAAACCCTGGATGGGGTAGAAGAAGTTGTAATAGATCCTGGGACACAGCCCAATACAAAAATAATACTAAAATCAAGAGGGATGGTTGAATTCAATGGATACAGGAGAGGCGATCTTGTTATAAATGTTAATGTTAAAATCCCAACCAAACTTACAAAAGATGAAATTGAATCTTTAAAGGCTATAGCCCATAACCATGGTGAAGTGGTCGGAGATGGGAGCAAATCTTTTTTCGCAAATCTTAAAGATGCTTTTAGAAAATAATATTTTTTATTATGAGCTATCCTTATTTTTTTATTGATCCCGAAAATATTTCTGCTGATGAAATCATCCTTGAAGGTGATAATCACAATCATCTCATTAAAGTGCTAAGGTCAAAAGTAAAGGAAATAATTGAAGTCTCAGATAATAATTACAGATATATCGCAGAAATCTCTGAAATCAGTAAAAAAGAGACACTGCTTAAAATAATCGAAAAAAGAAAAATCACATCAGAAAATATAATTATAACTTTGTTTCAGTGTATGCTCAAAAGGACTTCGATGGAACTTGTTATACAGAAAGCAGCTGAACTGGGTATACAGGATTTTTTCCCGGTAAAAAGCAAAAGGGTGATTGTCGAGGATAAAGATGCTGAAATTAAAACAAAGAGATGGGGAAAAATTGCAGAAGAAGCTTCAAAGCAATGTAAAAGGGATTTTCTGCTGAACATAAAAGACAGAATCAGTCTTGATGATATCAGACCTTCAGATTTTAATGTGATTTATCTGCCTTATGAAGGGTTAAGCAAATCATCTCCGGGAAAAATAAATATAATTGATGACCTGAAGAAACTTATTGGAAATAATATCGATAACAAAAAGCCCTTAAGAATAGGTTATATAATAGGCCCTGAGGGTGGTTTTGAGGAAAATGAAGTAAGTAAATTAACCCTTAAGGGAGCAAAGCCCATAAGTCTCGGGAGCAATATATTGAAAGCCGAAACTGCCTCAATCTTTCTATCATCAGTAATAAAATATATTGCCTCTGTTTTTTTCTGATATTATTTATCTTTTATCAGTAATTTTTTACCGGGTTTATTTTTTTAATTATTACTTTGATTTTTTAATTACTTAAATGAAAAGAATTATGGATATTAAAACAGATAAGGTTCATAGATTTTCCATCCTGACTCTGGGATGCAAAACAAATCAGAGCGAGTCTGATGAAATAGCACGCAGGCTGTCCGAAGCAGGTATTATCTATTCGGCTAATTATTTAACATCCGACGTTATAATTATAAATACCTGCACAGTTACAATGGCAAGCGACAGCAAGGTAAGGCAGCTTATAAGAAAGATAAAGAAGAAAAATCCCGGTGCTTTACTTATTGTCACCGGCTGTTATGTAATTCTGAATCATGATTTTCTGGAAAAAGAAAATATTGGAAAAATCTTTACAAATGAACAGAAACAAAAGATTCCTGATTTTGTGATTAAAAAACTGGGAGATGTCATCAAGCCCGAAATAAAAAGCAGTAAAGAAACTTTTTTTTCAAATCTGCACACAAGACAACTTGTAAAAATCCAGGATGGTTGCAGACAGAACTGCACTTACTGCATTGTTCCTTTTGTAAGAAATAAATATATAAGCAGGGATCCCGAAAGAATTATAGGTGAGATTAATCTTATTAGCCAGGCCGGACTTGAAGAAATAGTGCTTACGGGGACGCATATAGGAAAATACGGAATAGAAACCAATGATAAAAATGAAGATTTCCGGATTAATAAAACCGGTATTTATAATTTAAAAAATCTTCTGGAACAGGTACTTCTAAAAACCGATATTAAAAGAATAAGGCTGAGTTCAATAGAGATAAATGAATTAAGTGATGAACTTGTAGAAATCATTGCGGGCTCAGAAAGAATTGCAAAACATCTGCATATTCCGCTGCAAAGCGGGAGTGACAGGATACTGAAAATGATGAAGAGGCCTTACAGTACGGAGTCCTTCTCAAAAAGATTAAATAAAATAAAGAGTATTATTCCTGATATTTCACTTACCACAGATGTAATTGTAGGTTTTCCGGACGAAAGTGAAGAAGATTTTTATAAGACAGTAAATTTTATTGAAAAATTTTTATTTTCAAAAGTCCACGTTTTCAGATTTTCCCCAAGACCGGGAACAGCTGCCGGGAAAATGGAAAACCAGATATCTGATAATATCAAGTATTACAGAGCAATGTTTTTAAGAAGTTATTGTGACTCAATCCGAAAAAAATATATGGAAAAGTTTTTAAAAAAACAGGTAAGCGTGTTAGTAGAAAAAACAGATAAAAAAGAAATGACAGCTTCCGGAATGAGCGAGGAATATGTAAAAGTAATGATTTCACTGAAAAATAGCCGGCAGGCAGAATCGGTTTTTCAGGGCAGGATATATAGTGTTTTTGTTACAGAAATTTCTGAAAGAGGGCTGACAGGAGAGCTGTCTGAATAATGTATTTTTTGTTTTTTAGCTTTTAATAACTATAATATTAATGTTATGTTAATCTTTAATACTTTTACAGGAGGTTATTTTGGATTGTATTTTCTGTAAAATAGCGAACAAACAGATAGACAGTGATATAGTTTTCGAAGATGAAGATTTTGTTGTCTTTAAAGATATCAATCCGGTCGCAGACATACATCTTCTGATTATACCGAGAATCCATGTCGAATCTCTTATGGAGATAGACAGGCTCGATGCATCAAAGATAAAAAATATGTTTATAATAATAAATAAAATGGCAGATGAATTTGGCATAAGCAGTAAAGGTTTTCGGGTAGTGACCAATATAGGAGAATCTGCATGCCAGAGTGTCAGGCATTTGCATTTTCATATAATCGGCGGTCGTAAATTCGTCTGGCCTCCGGGATAAAAAAAGGGGAAAAATTACTTGAGACCAGTAAAACAGAAATTAAAAATGGAATTCGCAAAAAATCACTCAATAGCTGAGCTTCTTGGTGAAAGAGATAAATATATAAAAAAGATAGAGCAGGATTTTAATGTTGATATTTTCGTTCTTGGTAATGATATCGAAGTCACGGGACAGAAAAAAAACGTTGAACATGCTGCAAATCTATTAAATGAGCTGACCTTACAAATTAATATAGGTCAGAGAATTAATTCAGAAAAAATAAATGATTCAATACAAATTATGAACAGTAAATCCATATTAAAACCACATGAAATATTCAATAATTATATTATTGTCAATAATGGAAAAAAGATAAAGGCAAGGACAGCAGGGCAGCAGAGGTATATTGAGGCTATCAAAAACAATACAATAATATTCGGAATAGGTCCCGCTGGTACCGGAAAGACTTATCTTGCGCTTGCAATGGCAGTTAATGCATTGAAGGCAAATGAAATAGGAAGGATAGTGCTTGTAAAGCCTGTTGTAGAAGCAGGGGAAAAACTGGGGTTTCTCCCGGGGGATCTTTACGAAAAAGTCAATCCTTTCCTGAAGCCACTTTATGACGGATTGTACGAGATGCTTGATGTGGAAATATTTCAGCAGTACATGGAGATGAACATTATAGAAGTGATACCTCTTGCCTATATGCGCGGAAGGACCCTTAACGATTCCTTTATCATTCTTGATGAGGCACAGAACACTTCACCCGAACAGATGAAGATGTTTCTGACAAGGCTTGGTTTCGGCTCCAAGGTTGTTATTACAGGTGATATTACCCAGGTGGATTTGCCTGAAGGGAAACAATCAGGACTTGTTGTGGTAAACAGCATACTTAAAAATATACAGGGTATAGATTTTGTCTATCTGACAGCTGATGATGTGGTAAGACACAGTCTGGTACAGAAAATAGTAAATGCCTACAGGCTTTATGAAGAAGAATCTCTAAATAAAAACTCTGCAGATAAATCAGCTGTGAAAAAAGAAAAGCAGTGATATTTAAACATCCTTTATAATCATGATTTCAAAAAAAATAAAAGAACAGACCAAAAGCATAGTAAAATCTGAAAATCCAAGAGAAAACGACGGGAGTTTTTTTAGCAGATATTTTGGCATTAAGAACATTTTTGCAAGAAGGCTATATACTTTTCTTATTACTTTTGGAATTGTAGTTGCAATTCTTTCCTATAACTTTACCCCTGATCTTGGTATTGAGCTGGGCAAGCAAAGTCCCAGGACTATTAAGGCAAACAAGAGTATAAGTTTTGAAGATCCTGTCATGACTGAGGAAGACAGGAACAAAAGAGAAATAGAAGTTGCAGATGTCTATGAATATGATACCGAGATTCTTAATGGTGAAGAGGGGGTTTTGTATCAGATAAGGTTTTTTTTCCAGCTTGCGAAAATTGTAAAGAAGAAGGATACTCTTGAAATTGCGGAGAAAACTGATTACATGTCAGCTCTTCTTGGCGGGAATTATGAAGAGCAGCTTATCAGAGAGGCCATAAATCTTGACTTTGAGAAAAACAGCACAGTCATGGAAAAAACATTATCTCTTGCAAAAGAGATAATGAAGGAGAATATAAAACCGAATGATATTGATGCCAAGAAGATAGAGGTAAACAGAATTGTAAATGAACAGGAAGATCTTTCCAGTGTTGAAAAATTAATCGTTTCAGGAGTTTTGATTCAGAATCTAAAGCCTACAGCAGTTTTTGATGCAGCTGCTACTGAAAAGGCAAGAATGCAGGCAAGAGAGGAAACACCTCCTCATATTGTGACAATAGTTGAAGGGCAGACCATAATTAGTGAAGGTGAAATAGTAAGCGAAAATGATATTCTTATACTTTCAAATCTCGGACTTTTAAATACCGGTTTTAACTGGAAGGTGTTTCTGTACATATGTTTTATAAATCTTGTAACTTTTTCAATTTTTTACTTTTATCTTTTTAAATTCAATAAGAATATTTTTGACAACATAAGGAAACTATGGATATCTTCAACTATAATTATTGTATTTATTATTCTTATAAAAATATTTACCACATTATCAAGTCTTCATCTTAATTTCTGGGTATATCTTTTCCCCATTATGGCCGCATCGATGCTAGGCTCAATAATTTTTGATACAAGGGCAGGAATAATATTATCAATAATTCTTGCAGTCAATCTGGGTATTGCTGCCAATTTTGACTATCAGATGGCTCTTACATATTTTCTTGGCGGGACATTCTCAACATTTCTGGTGTCAAATGTATCACAAAGAAGCTCAATAATGCGAGGAGGATTTTTCAGCTCATTATTCCTTGCATTTCTGTTTCTGATTACCAATCTTATCAGCGGAGATTTTAAAGTTATTGCATTATATTTTGTACTGGGCATAGTCAATGGAGTTATTTCAGCAATAATAACTATCGGTCTGCTTCCATTTATAGAATCTTCTTTCAGGATTGTGACAGCAATGGGCCTTCTTGAATTATCTCATACCGACCAGCCGCTTTTAAAAGAATTACTGATAAATGCACCGGGTACTTATAACCACAGTATTCTTGTAAGTCATCTTTCAGAATCATGTGCAAACGCAATAGGAGCAGATGCTCTTCTTGTAAAAGTTGCTGCCCTTTATCATGATTTGGGGAAGATGAAAAGACCGGAATATTTTTATGAAAACCAGTTAAATGTTGAAAATATCCATGACAGACTTAATCCTTCGCTGAGTAAAAATATTATTGCCAACCATATAAAAGATGGTGTTGAGATTGCGATAAAAAATAAAATACCAAAAAAAGTAGTTGAGATAATTTCCCAGCATCACGGCAGCTCTGTTATTACTTATTTTTATAAAAAACAGAAAGATATTGAACTATCAAAATTAAATAGCTCAAATCCTGAAGGTATAATGGAAGGCCATTTCCGTTATCCGGCAAAAAAACCTAAAACAAAGGAAGCAGCTATTCTTATGCTTGCTGATGCTACTGAGGCAGCAGTAAGATCAATTGATAAAATAACACCAAAGAAAATCGAACAGATGGTAAACGATATAGTAAAATCAAAGATTGATGATGAACAGTTAAGTGAAGCTGATATAACAATAAGGGAAGTAAATATAGTGAAAAATACACTTATTGACGGACTTATAGCTATATATCATTCGAGAATTTCATATCAGGAGTTATCTCCTTCTCATGCAATTTCATCCGAAAAGGAAGTCTAAGAGCTTTTAAACGGCATTAACAATTTATAAGGAAAGAAAATAAATGGAAGTAATAATAATAAATAACCAAGAAGATATTGATATCAATGAAAATAAAATAAGCTTGGTTGCCAATTTTGTTTTCAGCCAGTTCGAAAAAGATGAAAGCAGTGAGCTGAACATTGCTCTTGTAGGAAAAGATGAAATAAGAGAAATAAATAAAAAATACAGACATATTGACAAACCTACGGATGTGCTTTCATTTTCATACAGAACGGACAAAGATATTTTCGGTTTTATGGGTGATGAGAAAGAATTCAGAAAAGAATACGGTTTCTTTACTGTAGGAGAGATTCTTTTATGCCCTGCTGTTGCAAAAGATAATCTAAAAGAATACGGAGATGACTGGAGTCTGGAAAGGCTTCTTGTATTTTTAATAATCCACGGAATCCTTCATATTTACGGACATGAACATGATTCAGATGAAGACAGGCAGAATATGGAAAATGAACAGCTAAGACTTCTAAAACTTGCAGAAAAGGAATTTACAGCCTTTTAGTGTTGACACGTATAGTAAAATTTAGATGAAATTACTTTTTTGCCTGCTGAATTTGACATGGATGATATTTCAATAAAAGTATTAAATGATATTAACCCTGATATTACACTTGAGCTGAAAAAACTAGAAATTTCAAATCTTGGGCGAAGTGCTTCAATCAATGAATGGGTGATTCCTGTTTTTATAAAGTATGGAAAAATTATTGTTGCTGTCAAAAATACAGGGAAAAGCCCGGGGCAAAAGGAAAAAATAATTGCAGTTAATGAGCTTATAAGAAAATGGGACGATCCAGGAACTGTTTTTATTCATTCTTTTTACGTAAAAAAATCTTTTAGAAAAAAAGGAATAGGAAGTCTGCTTTTAAAAGAATCAATAAGAATAATGAAAGAAGAAAAAATTAAAAAAATTGAACTGACTGTTGATCCTGGGAATTTTCAGGCAATCAGGCTTTATAAGAAATTTGATTTTGAAAAAACTGATTATATTGAAAATCTCTATGGGGAGGGCATACACAGGGATCTGATGACATGCAGGATATAGAAAAAGAAAAAAATATGGTTCAGAAAGAGATAGTATTCAAGTCAGGTTTTGTGGCGATTGCAGGCAGGACCAATGTAGGCAAATCGACTCTGATAAACAATATTCTCGGACAGAAAGTGCTTGCAACTTCCTCAAAAGCACAGACTACAAGAAAAAGAGCCAATTGTATTTACAATGACAATAATTCCCAAATTATTTTTGTAGATATTCCGGGATTTTTAAAACCGAAAACTCTTCTTACTGAAAAGCTGAATAATCTTATTTTAAAAACACTCAACGATGCTGATCTTATTATTATGATGACTGATGCATCTTCAGGTATTGGTTCGGGTGATTTTTTTGTTTATGAAAAAATAAAAAATTTAAACAAACCGGTTATCTTTGTTTTAAATAAAATAGATGCTGTGGGTAAGGAAAAAATAAAGGAAGAAAAAAGAAAACTAAAGGAATCAGATTTGATAAAAGATATAATTGAGATATCTGCCTTAAGAAAAACAAATATACCAGTTCTTATTGAAAAAGTTAAAAATTTTTTACGCGAGTGCCCTCCTTATTTTCCAGATGATATCCTTACCGATACACCTGTAAAAGAAATTTCAGCAGAGATTATTAGAGAAAAACTGATAAGTCTTCTAAACGAAGAACTTCCTCATACTGTCGCTGTAGAGATTGATAAATTTGAGGAAGATCTTTCCGGAAAAAATATTACAAAAATTTCAGCTATAATCTATGTTTCCAAAAAGTCTCACAAATCAATGATTATTGGTAAATCCGGCCGGATATTAAAGGAGGCAGGTACACAGTCCAGACTAGAAATTGAGGAACTTCTGGGAAACAGGGTTTTTCTTGAACTTTGGGTCAAGGTAAGGGAAAACTGGACTATGAATGAAAAAGATCTGAAAGAGTTTGGTTTTATAAATTAACCTATCTTGTTAATAGAACACATTAATATTATTAATATTATTTTTATTATGTTTGAAAGGTTCGGTGATTATTACGTTAACTAGAGAACAACTGGCAAAGACAATTGATCTTACTTACCTTAAACCTGTTGCGACTGTAAAGGAAATCGAAAGTCTGTGCCTCAAATCGAGAAAATATCATTTTGCAAGTCTCTGCGTAAATCCGTGTATGATAACTATTGCCCGGAGATTTCTTGCAGATACAGATGTAAAGGTATGCTCAGTAGTCGGTTTTCCGCTGGGAGTCAACTCTACGGAAACAAAGGTATTTGAAGCCAAAGACTGCGTCAAAAAAGGAGCTGATGAAATTGACGTAATGATAAATATAGGTGCACTTAAAAGCGGAAACTTTGTTTTTCTTGAAAAAGAGCTGCTTATAATCATTAATGTCATAAGGCGTGAACAGATGGCTGAGTACAACAAGCATATAAATATTAAAGTCATTATTGAAACGGGGAATCTTTTAAAAGATGAGATTAAAAAAGTATGCAAAATTGTTGAAGACATAGGTGCTGACTTCATACAGACATCTACAGGTTACGGAACCAGAGGTGTGGAGCTTGATGATATCAGGCTCATAAGAGAAATAGTTACAAGAAATATAGGAGTAAAAGCATCAGGCGGAATAAGAACCTTCAAAGATGCACAGGCTCTCATAGATGCAGGAGCTACAAGGATCGGTACTAGTGCGGCAATTGAAATAATGGATGAATATATCGAGCTTTTTGACAAGTAGTTTTTAAAAATAATATTATAAAATTGTTATATGCCAACATATAAGGCAAAAGGTCTTGTTATTAAATCTTATCGTCTCGGGGAAGCAGACAAAATTGTTAAAATATTTACTCCTGATTCAGGCCTGATAAGCGCAGTAGCCAAGGGAGCTTTTAATATGAAGAGCAAATTTTCAGGCAGGCTTGAACTTTATAATGTTATAGACTGTGAATTTTCCCAGGGTAAAACACTTGATATTATAAGCCAGGCAGAAATTATCGAAATATTCAGTAGTATTTCAGGAGATTTTTTTAAATTTAACTATACTCAGATGATATCTGAAATATTATTAAAAACGCAGTCTGAGAAAACATCATCCCATAATCTTTTCAGGCTGACCTATCTTTTAATTAAGAAAATAAATAATACTGAGATTAATGATGAAGTTTCCCTGCAGATGCTTCTTGTTTTTTTCATGATTAATTTTTCAAAAATAATGGGTTTTTCTCCAATGCTAAGCTGCTGTACAGTATGCGGCAGGGAAATTATGAAAAAAAACACGGAAGAAAGAGATAATAAACACATAAAATACGAAGTTATTGAGAATATAGGTAACAGGGTAGATAAAATATTTTTTTCTGTAAAATATGGTGGTACAGTATGCAGAAACTGTTCTTTGGATAAAAAGAGTGTAATATTTTTAAATTCAGCAGAGGCATCTTTGTTTGCCGGTCTTTTTCAATGCCATCTTGAAGATTTGGAAAATTTTGTTGTAAATTATAAAACTTCGTCAAAATTGCTGGATTTGATGACTGAATATGTTTCATTTCATTCCGAAATAGCTCTTCTAAGCCCTGCGTACCTGAAAAAAATACATAAAAATATTGTTTAATCCGGAATTTTAAGTGAAGGAATATTTATCTTTTCAAAGAGAAAAATTTCAAAAGAAAAATTTCAAATTGACTATAACTTTAATAATTATTAAAATAAACACTTATGGATTTTCAGGAAATTATATTTAATTTACAAAAATACTGGTCTTCAAAAGGCTGTATCATAAAACAACCGATGGATCTTGAAAAAGGAGCAGGAACATTTAACCCTGATACTTTTCTAAGATGTCTTGGTCCTGAACCGTGGAAAGTTGCATATGTAGAACCTTCCAGAAGACCAACTGACGGCAGGTATGGAGAAAATCCATTCAGGACACAGTATTATTATCAGTTTCAGGTGCTTCTAAAGCCTTCCCCTGATGATGTAATAGACCTTTATCTCGGCTCACTTTCAAGTCTTGGTATTGATCTTAAAAACCATGATATCAGATTTGTGGAAGATGACTGGGCTTCTCCTACCATAGGAGCAGCAGGCCTTGGATGGGAAGTCTGGGCTGACGGAATGGAAATAACACAATTTACCTATTTTCAGCAGATGGGTGGAATTTCACTTAAGCCTGTATGCGCAGAACTTACTTACGGACTTGAAAGAATAGCCATGTATCTGCAGGACAAAGATAGCTTCTGGGATCTTGCATGGACAAAAGGTATAACATATGCAGATGTTCATCTTGAATCTGAGAAACAATGGTCAGTATATAATTTTGAAGTTGCAGATATAGAAATGCTGCAGGATCTTTTCAATAAATTTGAGAAGGAATTTTTAAATGCATTAAAAAGAGATCTTGTTTATGTTGCATGTGAATATGTGCTTAAATGTTCTCATGTGTTTAATCTGCTTGATGCAAGGGAAGCTATAAGTGTTTCAGAAAGAACCTCTTATATAGCAAGAGTAAGGAATATAGCCAAGTCGCTTTGTGCTGCATATATTAACCAAAGGGAACAGCTGGGTTTTCCTCTTTTAAAGAAAGAAAAAAATGGAGACTAAAAACTTACTTTTTGAAATCGGAACTGAGGAACTGCCTTCATCATGTATTAATGAAGGTATTCTGTCTCTTGAAAAAAATACTATTGAAAAGTTTTCTAAAAACAGGATAGATTTCAAAAATATAAAAACTTACGGGACACCAAGAAGACTGGTTGCTTTAGTAGAAGGTCTTAATGTTTTTCAGAGTCCTTCAGAAAAAATGGTTATGGGGCCACCCAGAAAAATCGCTTTTGACAGTGATGGAAATCCGAACCAGGCAGCAATAGGTTTTGCAAAAAGTCTTAATATAAAAATAGAAGATCTTGAATTTACTGATACTGAAAGAGGTCAGTACCTTTGCAAAAAAATATTTGAAAAAGAAGAAGAAACAAACAAGATACTGCCGGGCTTACTTGCTGATATTCTGAATTCCATAACATTTTCGGTACAGATGACATGGGCGGACTGGCAGGTAAAATTTGCAAGGCCTATTAGGTGGATACTGGCTGTTTTTGGTGAAGATATAATAAAGGTCAGAATAGAAAGTATTGAAAGTTCTGATTTCACTTTCGGGCACAGGACACTTTCAGCAGGAAAACTGAAAGTGAAAAATGCTGATAATTATATTGATTTTCTTGAAAATAATGGGAGTGTAATACTGGATAAAGAAAAAAGAAGGGGAATCATACTTGGAAAAATCAGAAAAATTGAAAATGAAAATGAAAAAAAACTTAAAGTAATAGTAAACGAAGAACTTCTTGATGAGATAGTAAATCTTGTTGAAATTCCGAATGTTCTTCTTGGAAGTTTTCCGGAGAGTTTTCTTGTCCTTCCGGATGAAATACTTATCAAAGCTATAGAATATCACCAGAGGTATTTTGCCGTAAAAAGTATTGATGGGAAAATCATCCCGAAGTTTGCAGTTGTTCAGAATGGGACTGAAGACAGAGACAACAGTATTATAAAAGGAAATGAAAGAGTACTGAAGGCAAGACTCTCAGATGCTTCTTTCTTTTATTCTGAGGACAGGAAGCTTTCATGGGAAAACTGGGTAGAAAAACTTAAAGGAGTTATATTTTATTCCGGTCTTGGTACAATTTTTGACAAACAGCAGAGACTTGAAAAGATATGTACATGTATTTTAAATGAATTAAAACAGCATAGCTTTAATGTGGATAAAAAACTGGAAGCTGACTGCATAAGGGCTTCACATTTATGTAAAACTGATCTGGTTACCAAACTGGTTGTAGAATTTCCGGAATTACAGGGTGTTGTAGGAAGAGAGTATGCCAGAGAAAGAAAAGAGGAAACTGAAGTTAGTGAAGCTATCTTTGAACATTATCTTCCAAGATTTTATGGTGATATACTTCCGCAAACTCTTACGGGGACGGTTCTTTCCCTTGCAGATAAACTTGATACAATCACTGGAATGTTTCTGGCAGGGAATATTCCTTCTGGCTCTGAAGATCCCTTTGCACTGAGAAGAAGAGCTACCGGCATTGTCCAGTCCCTGACTGACAGAAATCTTGATATCGATCTTGGAAATATCATCGATTTCTGTATCAGTCTTTATAGTGTTTTTGATATTTGCATAAAACAGGATTCTGAAAGAAAATCGGAAGAAATCTTTTCATTTATTGCTGCAAGGCTCAAATTCCTTTATGAAAAAGAACAGAAAAGATCTGATATAATAGACGCTATAATCGGCTCGGGATGCAGATCAGTAAAAGAAATAACAAAAAGATATGATGCAATTGAAAAGATTATTCTCGAAGGACTTTTTGAAGACATCGTCACACCTATGATAAGGTGCAAGAATATTACAAAGAATAAACAATTTTATGATATTAAAGAAGAACTTCTGGCAGAAAAATCTGAAAAGTCTCTTTATGAAGAATTTATTGAAAAAAGAGATAAAATAAAAAATAATAATCTGTCAGGCAGATATGAAGAATCTGTCAGGGAAATTATCAGATTCAGAAAGACTATTGACAGATTTTTTGATGAAGTTCTGGTTATGGACAAAGATGAATCAGTCAGGAATAACAGGATTAGCCTTGTTGGAAAAATACTTGAACTATATCTGGATATTGCTGACTTTTCTGTTATAACAATTTAAAAATAATAAAACTGAATTTTTTAAATTCAAATCTTATTGGGAAGAAAGGCTGTAAAATGACACAGAAAAAATATGTATATTTCTTTGGGGAAGGTACCAAAGATATGAAAAATCTTTTGGGTGGTAAAGGCGCCAATCTGTCAGAAATGACAAATATCGGTCTACCTGTTCCTCCCGGCTTCACTATCACAACTGAAGCATGCAATCTTTATTACGAAATAGGACAGAAATGGCCTGAAGGGCTGCTTGACCAGATAACTGAAAATCTTAAAAGACTTGAAAAAGAAGTTGGCTATAAGTTTGGTGATGAGTCAGATCCTCTTCTTGTTTCTGTAAGATCAGGTTCTGCTTTTTCCATGCCAGGCATGATGGACACTATTCTTAACCTTGGTCTTAATGATAAAACTGTACAGGGACTTATAAAGAAAACCGGTAACAAAAGGTTTGGTATGGATTCCTACAGAAGATTTATCCAGATGTTCGGTAATGTTGTAATGGAAGTGGAGCATACCAAATTTGAAGAAGCTATTCAGCGAATTAAAGATAAAAAGAATGTAAAGCTTGATACTGAACTTAATGCTGAAGATCTTGAAGAACTTGTTGCAGATTACAAAGCTTTAATTAAAAAAGCAGTTGGCCAGGAATTTCCTCAGGATTCATTCGAACAGATGAAGATGGCTATAAATGCTGTTTTTAAATCATGGAATAATAAAAGAGCGATAACCTATAGGAATCTTCATGATATACCTCATAATCTTGGAACCGGTGTAAATATCCAGGCTATGGTTTTTGGAAACATGGGCGATAATTCGGGAACAGGCGTTGCATTTACCAGAAATCCATCTACAGGTGAGAAAAAAGTTTACGGTGAATATCTTACAAATGCCCAGGGCGAGGATGTTGTTGCAGGAATAAGGACACCAAAAGACCTTGACCAGCTGCATAAGGAAATGCCAGAAATATATAACCAGTTAATGGACATTTTCAAGAAACTGGAACTTCATTACAAGGATATGCAGGATATGGAATTCACTTTCCAGGAAGGCAGATTGTATATGCTTCAGACCAGAACAGGGAAGAGAACTGCTGCTGCTGCACTTCAGATTGCTGTTGATATGGTAAATGAAAAATTGATTGATAAGAAAACTGCAGTCATGAGAGTTGCGCCTGATCAGTTAAATCAGCTTCTTCACAAACAGCTTGATTCCAAGGCAAAAGAAAAAGGAAAGCTTATAGCAAAAGGTCTTCCGGCTTCACCTGGTGCTGCAGTTGGAAAAGTTGTTTTTGACGCAGAAACAGCTGTACAGGAATCAGAGCTTGATAAAGTTGTACTGGTAAGAACTGAAACTTCACCAGAAGATATTCAGGGTATGGCAGTGGCACAAGGTATTCTGACAGCAAGAGGTGGAATGACTTCCCATGCTGCTGTTGTTGCAAGGGGAATGGGAAAATGCTGTGTTGCCGGCTGTGAATCAATCAAAGTTTTTGAAAATGAACAGTATTTCACAGTTAAAGACGTAAAAGTCAAAAAAGGAGACTGGATAACTCTTGATGGTTCTACAGGCGAAGTTTTTCTTGGACAAATCTCCACGGTTGATCCTGAAATATCAGGTAATTTTGAATTGTTCATGGAATGGGTAGACCAGTTCAGAAAACTCGGAGTAAGAACCAATGCTGATACTCCCAAAGATGCCGAAGTTGCCAAAAAATTTGGTGCTGAAGGTATAGGTCTCTGCAGAACAGAGCATATGTTCTTTGAAGGCGTAAGAATCAAAGCTATGAGAGAAATGATTGCGGCAAGAGATGTTGAAGGAAGAAAAAAAGCACTGGCAAAACTTCTTCCAATGCAGAAAGAAGACTTTATAGGTCTTTTCAGGGTTATGAACGGACTGCCTGTAACAATCAGGCTGCTCGATCCTCCGCTGCATGAATTTCTTCCTACTGAAGAAGATGATATAAGAGAAATAGCCAAAGAACTTGGGATGTCTTATGAAGATATGAAAGCAACAATAGTTTCTCTCCATGAAATAAATCCTATGCTAGGGCACAGAGGGTGCAGACTTTCAATAACTTATCCTGAAATATGTGACATGCAGGCAAGGGCAATTTTTGAAGCTACTGCTGAACTTGTAAAGGAAGGGAAAGCTGTTTTACCAGAAGTTATGATTCCGGTTGTAGGAATTGTAAATGAAGTAAGAATACTTAAACAGCAGATTGTCGGAATTGCAGAAACGGTTATGAAAGAAAATAATGTTAAATTTGAATACAAAGTCGGAACAATGATAGAGATTCCGAGAGCATGCATAACTGCTGATGAAATTGCAACTGAAGCTGAGTTCTTCAGCTTTGGTACCAATGATCTTACACAGCTGACATTTGGTTTCTCAAGAGATGATTTCGGAAAGATTCTTCCTGAATATCTTAAAAAAGGTATTCTTGAGAAAGACCCGTTTGCAGTTCTTGATCAGAAGGGTGTAGGCAGTCTTATAAAGATAGCTTTTGAGAAAGGCAAATCAGTAAGAAAAGATCTTAAAGTCGGTATATGTGGCGAACACGGTGGAGAGCCAAGCTCAGTTGAATTCTGTGCAAATCAGGGACTTAACTATGTAAGCTGCTCACCTTACAGAGTACCTATAGCGAGACTGGCTGCTGCACAGGCTGCAATAAAAAAAGAAGAAAGTAATTAACAGAATACTGGGAAATAAATTTAATCTTTTCAGTATTAACAGATAATTTGTTTTTAAAGTAATTTTTTAAACAAAATTAAAGCAAAAGTTAGGTATTAGTTATATAATTTAATTAATATCTAACTTTGCTTTTTACATTTCAATGACTATCAGGGAAACCTTTGAGAATAATGAAAAAAAATTTCTGTCCAGATTTGCTACATTAAGCTCACACTCAAAAGGCAGAGCTGTTAATGAGCCGGAGTGTGAAATAAGGACATGCTTTCAGAGAGACAGGGATCGAATAATCCATTGCAAATCATTCAGACGTCTCAAGCATAAAACACAGGTTTTTTTTAACCCCGAGGGGGATCACTACAGAGACAGGCTTACCCATACACTGGAAGTATCACAGATATCCAGAACAATAGCAAAAGCATTATTTTTGAATGAAGAGCTTACGGAGGCTATTGCCCTTGGCCATGATCTCGGACATACACCTTTTGGTCATGCAGGAGAAAAGGTGCTTGACGAAATCACGAAGGAAAAACTGGGTCAGAAACAAAATTTTCTTCATAATGAACAAAGTATAAGAGTTGTAACGGAAATAGAAAAGAATGGAAGGGGACTGAACCTGACTTATGAGGTTCTTGACGGAATAAAGAATCATTCAGGTGAGTTTATCCCACAGACTCTTGAAGGGAAAATAGTCAGGCTGTCTGACAAAATAGCCTATATAAATCATGACATAGATGATGCCCTAAGGGCAGGGATTTTCTCAGAAAACGATCTCCCTGCAAGGGAGATTTCAGTACTTGGAAGGACTCACAGGGAACGAATAAATACTATTGTATTTGATATTGTAAATAGAAGCACTGACAGGGAAGATATAATAATCAGCTCTGAAATAAGTGATTCATTGTTTAGCCTAAGGGATTTTTTATTTGATAATCTTTATCTCAGAAGCCCTGTAAAAATAGAGGAAAGGAAGACCGAAAAAATATTAAGAGAGCTTTTTGAATATTATATAGATAATTTCGATTCTTTCATGAAAGATTATAATCTTAAAAACAATATTAATTTTCAGAATACCGACTCACCGGATTCTATAGATTTCACAACAAGGGTAATACTTATAAGAGATTATATTGCAAATATGACTGACAGGTTTGCACTTAATAAGTTTACCGAGATATTCATACCCGAGAAATGGGAAATAGTTAGATAAGAAATGACAAAATCATTAAAAGATGGCGAGGCAGCCGAACTAAAAAATAACACAGATATAATCAGCATTGTTTCAAATTATGTAAGCCTGAAAAAATCTGGAAAGAATTTTACAGGTCTCTGTCCGTTTCACAAGGAAAAAACCCCGTCTT
>DNFX01000052.1 GCA_003486795.1 Actinomycetota bacterium | reverse complement strand
GCTTACGATCGCGGATAGGTTAAGGGCGTAATGTATAAAATTATCAGGCCTATTCTCTATTCCAATGTTTACCGCAAAGCCGGTTTTGGAAAGGCCGTTATCAAATAGAGAAAGCGGTGTCGCCCAGGCTATCCCAAAATCAAGCAGCACCTCTTGTGTAAAGTCTGTAAACGGCAGCGCGAAGGCCAGTTCGGAAGGTGCTGTGTCATTATTAATAAACAAACTCTCAGCTTTTACCGTTTCGGCTGCGGTTGTGGCAAATAACATAATAGATATGATATATATTATTTTTCTCATGGAAAACTCCCTGCTGATGAAATATTTATACAGGGCAAAACATAAGCGGATGGATTTGTATAATATTTAATTATACAATTGGTCATCAATATCAGTCAATTATTATTAACAATTCTGGTTATCAATAAAAGGTGTTGAAAAAAATCCTCTTAAAAAATATTTGATAATTCTGATTTCAGAATAATTCAGGCATCAGATTTTAAATATGTAATTTTTATTTGCAATTAAAAAAAATACAGGCTATATTATGTATAATGATATCATTAAACGATATCGCTAAACGATAAGAATAGACAGGATTACAATTATGGAAGAAGTAAAAATTATAAGGGAGCTGTTTCTTGGGTTTATTAAACTCCATATTCTGTATCATGCTTCAAAAGAAGATGTCTGCGGTGTATTTCTAAGTGAGGAACTTTCCAGACACGGCTATGACATAAGTCCGGGAACCTTGTATCCGGCGCTTCATGCCCTTGAGAGGGCTGAATATCTTCAACAGGAAAACAAAGTTGTTGATGGAAGACAGCGGAAATATTACAGAGCAACCGCCTCTGGAATAATAGCGCTTGAAAATGGAAAAAAACAGGCAGTAGAACTAATAAACGAAATTTCAGAATAATATTAATTCAGGAGGATTAATGGAAAATATAACAATTTCTGACAGCAGTCAAAAAGAGTTTAGAAACAATTCCGCAGGATGGATGTCATTTTTAATTGATGTATTAATCTGTTCACTGGGTGCTTACGGTGGACCTGAAGCACATATCAGTGTATTTCTGGATCAGCTGGTCACAAAAAGAAAATATCTGAAAGAAGAAGAACTGATTGAATTGATTGCACTTTGCAGTATTCTGCCTGGTCCGACAAGTACGCAGACTATTGTAGCTGTCGGATATAAAACAGGCGGCCCGGTACTTGCATTTTTAACAATGCTTGTATGGGCTCTTCCGGTACTTACAATAATGTCAGTATTATCCTTTCTTTACCAGTATCTTTCATTCAGGCATATACCTCATGATGTACTCAGATATATCGGCCCGATGGCGGTCGGTTTTATTATTGTTGCAGCTTTTAGAATAGGAAAAAAAGTTATTAAAGATGTTCCTTCAGCATTGATGATGTTTATTGCCGCAGTTATTACATATTTTGTAAGAACTCCCTGGATTTTTCCGATACTTCTTGTGTCCGGGGGAATAGTATCCATTCTTCTATCTAAGAATGATGATTTATGGAACAAAGTTGCAATTTCTCCCCCATGGCCTTATTTCGCAGTTTTTGCGTTATTTGCTTTGGGAGGAATCCTGTTAATCTCAATCAGTGATAACAGGCTGATTCACCTTATTGAAAGTTTTTACAGGTACGGATACCTGGTATTTGGAGGCGGACAGGTCGTTTTTCCTATCATGCACACCGAACTTGTGCAAGTCAGGGAATTTATGACAAATCAGGAATTCCTTACCGGTTATGGTCTGGTTCAGGGTCTGCCCGGACCCATGTTCAGTTTCGCCGCATATGCAGGCGGCATGGCGGCAAGAGGCGGTTCAGTACTTCTTCAGATAGCAGGCGCGGCAGCCGGGGGAATCGGTATTTTTCTTCCTGGTCTGCTTTTGATTTATTTTGTATATCCTGTCTGGGAAGATCTGAAAAAAATTAAAGGTATAAAAGTATCTTTAACCGGAATTAATGCGGTTGCCGCCGGAATGATTGCTGTCGCTGCTGTTACTTTGACACAATCGAGCGGATTAAGCCTTGAAAACCTTGCGGTAACTGCTGCATCAGCTCTTATGCTTGTAAGCAGAAAAATACCGGCTCCTCTCATTGTTATAATGGCTGTTGTGTCAGGATTTGTATTTTAAATAAATTATTGATTTTATGCTGATTCGCATATTCCAAATTTTATTTTTAATGATAAAGGGGGATGATAATCCCCCTTTATTGTAAGTTTATTTGATAACCATTACATTTGTTTTGGCATATTGAAGCACCTTGCTGCTTACACTGCCAAGAAAAAAGCCCTGAAATTTCCCCAGTCTTCTCCTTCCTACAATTATCAGATCATGCTTATCTTTTTCCGCGATTGAGCAGATAGCATCAACCGGAGAACCTTTTAGAATTTTGGTTTTGACTTTTAAACCTTTTTCTTCGAGTTTCTGTTTTGCAGATTCAACAGCATTTTTATAAAAAGCTTCCTGATCTTTTTTCAATTTATTCATAATTTCTTTGGGTATACTGCTTGCGTAATTCATATTTTCAGCATGGTCAGCTACAGACAGGACCGTTACTTCCGCATTCATGGCAATAGCTATTTTTGCAGCTTCATCAATAGTTTTGGCCGATTGTTCTGATCCGTCTGTAGTAACAAGAATTTTGTACATATTTGTTTCCTCCTGTAAAATTATACACTAATTTATTAATATCTTAAATACTGATTATCTAAGGATAGGTAAAGTTAAAAAGCATGTCAAGCATTATCATTTTAAAGACGCAAGTGCCATTGAAATGAATTAAAACTGAGATATAATGAAAAGAAAATTGATAAATTATTAAATATAATGCATAATTATAAAAATTATAAAGGGAAACAATATGGCATTTGATGACTCTGTGCAGCTTGTAACATTTAATCTTGGCAAAGAACAATATGGTATTGATATAATGAAGGTCGAAGGTATTGTAAGGGAGCATGATATAAGAAACATACCCAATGCCCCTTCATTTGTTGAAGGTTTATTTAATTTAAGAGGCGATATCCTGCCTGGAATAAATCTCCATAAGCGGTTTCATCTGGAAAGATTAAAAATAGATGAATCGGATGACCTGTTAAGCGGGTTAATTATTATTAAAGTAAATAAAATGAAACTTGCAGTTAAGATAGATAAAGTGGCTAAAGTTGTCACTATTAATAAAAATAAAATACAGCCTCCGCCGCAGATGAT
>DNFX01000042.1:5749-6901 GCA_003486795.1 Actinomycetota bacterium | reverse complement strand
GGAGGAAAGACAGGAATTTTGTATTTGAATCTCAGTACTGTAAATAAAAT
The DNA here is from genome assembly GCA_003486795.1 of Actinomycetota bacterium. The sequence continues at coordinate 6,851 of DNFX01000042.1, read as the reverse complement.
AAAACTTGCAAAAGAAATAGAGGCAAGTAAAAAGTAAGAAAACTGCCAGCTGATTTCAGCTCTTACGATAAGGGAACTCAGATAAGGGCCTGCAAAAGCACCGATCCCGAAAAAGACCTGGGATATATTCATATAATAACCTGTCTGGGATTGATTTATTTCGGGAAGAATAAGACTTACAAGTGTTTCAATGAGACCTCCACATATACCTATAAAAAAATATACAAAAAGCATTGAAGCAAATGATCTGGAAAATCCAAATGACATTATAAAAATTGCCTGGATTATCATACCTGCATTAAGGATGAGGGCTTTTGATGCAAATCTTGTAAGAAGGCCGGTGAGCAATGAACCTGCAACAAACCCGCTCGAAAATAAAGTCATAAGAAATCCCATATTTGAAATATCCTGAGAGATACTCTCACTGATTTCAATCATTATGGGGCTTGCAATAGTAAAAGTAGCTGCAAAAATACTTATTGCAAAATAAAGGCTGAAATTCAGTAATCTGTTTGACCTCATGAGTTGTATTATGCCAGAAAAAACTTCATGGCCAAAATAATTATTTAAATAAGTGAATATTTCTCGGACATCTTTCTGATAAATGCATATCCCTCTGTTGCAAGCGATTCTGCACTTGGTGCCAGTTTCCTCCAGACAGCTGTAAGAGCTGCTATATCAATTGAATCATCTACAAAACTTTCAATAGCTATTACTTTATCATAACCGATATCCTTTAAACCTTTGAAGACATCGTCCCAGGGAATATGTCCTGTACCGGGTGTTCCCCTGTCATTTTCATTGACATGGAAATGAATAGTTCTGCCTTTCGCAGATAATATCGATTTATATAAATCTTTTTCTTCGATATTCATATGATATGTATCCAGAAGTAATCCTGTATTCTGCTCATCAATGGCATCAAGCATTTTTAACAGGCCTTCAACTGTATTTACCATATATGTTTCATAACGGTTTGCTGTTTCAAGACCAAGTGAAACCCCGTATTCTTTCGCATATTTTGCAACTTCCTTTATACCCTCAACAGCATATCCGAACTCTTCTTTAGTCGGACTCTTGCCTGTAAAAACTCCTCCGGTTG
>DNFX01000042.1:0-5741 GCA_003486795.1 Actinomycetota bacterium | reverse complement strand
CCCTTTTTTCTTTGTCAGTTGAAACAATCTCTTTTGTTCTTGGCAGAGAGCCGCCTCCGGTTAAAACAAGCCCCAGTTTTTCAGCTCTTTTTCTCAGGGTTTTTGCAAATTCAAATTCGGTATTTCTAAGATTTATATCTATCGAATCAAATCCGACTTCCTTGATATAATCAAGAATAGACAGATTCTGCTCTGTTATCTTGCTGGTAAATACATGCTGATGAATACCTATTTTTACTTTTCCCATCTGTTACCTTTCAAATATTGATAAGATTTTTAATAATATAAAATAAATACAGCCATTGAGGCAAAATAATAAAAAAAACGTTCAGCGCGATTATTTAAAACCTTCTTTGTTAAAATAAGATTATTCAGGGATGAAAGATAAAATAATCCTGTGAAATACTGGCTATTTTCTTTTCAGAGATTTCAACTATAAAATTAAGATGTTTTCTTGTATCAATAAATGAAAACTCTGCTTCATCCAGATGTTTTCCTGAATAGATAATGTTTAATCCTTTTGACTTCAGATACTCCAGAGCATGCCTGTAATTATCGACTTCCATCTTTATATGATGGATTCCTTCCCCGTATTTTAGCAGATGTTTTTCAAAAACCGACTGGGGGTATGGCTGAATTAATTTTAATATAACATTTTCTCTTTTACAGAAAGCTATTTTTGAATTTAAATCTGAACTTCCCTTTTTATTAAAATCAATTATCTGCCACGGACCTATTTCCAGTTTTTCATACTCTTTTATTTTCTTTTCGATATTGCTGACAATTATTCCAATCATTGAAGCTTTCTTAAAAATCGGTTTAAAATCTTTTTTTTCATCCGGATACCATTTCTCTGGTTCCGGTTTTATAAAATTACTTGTAACTTCAACAATTTCAGTTATAAAACCGAGTTCTTTTAAGGTATCCATAAAAGTATAGGTATTTGTCCCTTCGCCACCTGTCTGGTGTCCGGACTGTATGGCTTTTATATTTTTTGAGGTTAAAAAATCAAGTGAAGTTTTATAATCCTGGCCTCCCAGCTTTAAGTGATGGACAGCATATTCGCCATATTCATCATAAAAATCGCTGAAGATGGAAGTAGTTACCGGTTCAATATATTCAAACCTTATATCTGCTATCGGACATACAGCCACATTCATCGCATAATCCTGTCTTTTCCCATAGACTTCCATATATTTAACATTATCAGGACAGAACTGAAGGATATACCAGGGCCCTATGTTATAGATATCTGTATAGCTTTTTAAAATCCTGTCGAGTTCCCTGCTTATAAAACCTACCTGGATGAGTTTTTCAAACATATCTTCCCCAAACCTTTAACGTGGTTTTTTATATTTATGTCAATCAAACCTTATTTTTGATGCAGTTTCATACATGGCAACCAGATTCTCGGGAGGAATATCTGCCTGTATATTATGGCTTGGAGAGAAAATATATCCTCCTCCGGTATGCATTATCTCTATAATATTATGCACTTCTTTTTCAACTTCAGCCACATTTGCATTCGGAAGAAATTTCTGGACATCTATACCTCCCCAGAAAGTAACATCTTTACCGAATTCTTTTTTCAGCTTTGCGGGATCCATTTCAGGAACTGAGTGCTGGAACGGGTGCATAACTTCAAAGCCGACTTCAATTAGTTTTGGAAGAAGAGGCCTTATATTGCCACAGCAGTGAAGTGCAATTTTTGCATCGGTAAGCTTTTTCATTTCTTCAACGTATATTTTGTGATAAGGCATTATCATCTCTTCATATGTCTCAGGAGATATAAAAGGTGCAAGCTGTCCGCAAAGATCATCAGAGATCTTGAATATACTTAAATATTTACCTGTAATTCCAATAAAGTTTTTAATTCTCTGAATCTGTATACTGGTCACTTTATCAAGTAGTTTGTGGGCATAACTTTTGTTTATGAAAAGATCCATTAAAAAATCTTCAAATCCACGCAGATTCCAGCATCTTTCAAAAATCTGGGCTGAAGTCATGTTGCCGATTAATGCATAATTGGTATTGAAGTAATAATCCTCTGTTTTCTCTTTTATGCCTTCTGTCCATCCTTCATCATCCGGATCCAGCCAGTCGAATTTATCTATTTCAGATTCTTCATAATTCTTTAAAGGAAATTCAGAAATATCATAATAAAGACCTTTGCCTGAAGGGCTGTATTTTATTCCCCAGTCATCAAGATAACTTCCGTCAGGAAAAGAAACTTTTTCCTTGTTTTTTGGTTTTCCGGGTGTAATGCTTCTTACATCTATGTTAAATTTTACAAGAATTTCTTCCGGAGTATTGACACTCTGGAAGTGTTTTGCCATTAAATTTACGCTTTGAGTTTCTTGTGAGCCATAAAGATACTCATTTAAATTATTTAACGCTTTTAATGTAAGCGTTGAATTGCTTTGTCCTCCCAGATCCATAGGGACTCTGTAAGTTTCTTTATGATTTAAAGCATCGTTTACTATTTCTCTTGAAGTTTTTATTTCTTTTGTCATCTATAACCTTTCTGGTATAAAGAATTTTTTAATACCCTACCTGTTGATATAAAGGTAATCAGATATGGCAGAAATTTAATAAATATAACATTAACGCACTAACAGATTGCCCTATTATAATTTTTTTTAAATTGTTTTGTCAAACGATTTGGGAAGTATTTGGGAAGTATTTTATATTGGACAAGTTCAAATAACAAATACTTTTATGCCAGACTTAATTGAATTTATTTTATCTGGAATAAAAATAAATTGCAGGAATTTTATCTTTAATAAATATTCGGTAAAAAAATAATTCTCTGGAATTTGAATAGCCTGCAGAATTTCTTAAAATATATAAATATTGACAAATCATCCAATAAACATTTAAATAAAATATCGTTTGATTATCGATGTGTCCTTGTAGCTCAGATGGATAGAGCACAGGTTTCCTAAACCTGGTGTCGGCAGTTCAAATCTGCCCAAGGACACCATTTATCTTTATAAATCTGGAAATCTAAAATCTTTCCAGAAGCAGTATCCTATCAAAAGAATGATTTTCTTTTGAATTTATGAATAAATCATAAAGATCTCTGTGATTATTGGAATTTAATTGCATTTGTTTGTTATTAAGATCCAGGATTCTCAGGTTGGAAATCAGATTATAGACATCCAGTCTTGCAGAAAATATCAAATCTTTGTAATAACCCATTTCTTTCAATCTATCCATATTCTCAAACTTTTCAAGAGCTTCCTGTATTCCTATTCCGCTATTTGCTTTAACGACATCAAGGGCAATTCTTGCTGAATCACTTAATTTCACATCAATCAAATCCATTAGATACTTTATTGCCATTCCTGCCGTATAAACATCCTCATAGGTTATTTTTCTTTCCGTTCCTGAACAAACCAAAAAAATATCTTTATTTTTACCGACTGCCAGCTCAGAAATAATTTTTACAGAATATGCCATGTTAAGCAAAGATATTGCAAACACATATTCTGCATCCACAAGTTTGAAAAAAGATGCAGTTCCATTTGTAGATTTAAATATTATTTTTTTATCTCTAAGGTTAATCTTTGAGAATTCTGTAGGAAAATTCCCATAATCAAATCCTTCAGGTTTTANNGAAGATGTTGCAGTAATAGTATCTATTACAGCACATACAGAATTCTGTATTGTATCCCTGCAGGTCTCCGGATCAAAATTATTAGTTAGAGCTACATCTATTTTTATTTTTTTATTTATAAATTTTCTATCCATTATCCGAAATTTACTCTGGAAGATTTAATATTTTAATAAAGACTAATTACACCCAGAAAAATATTCCTAAAACGACCAATCAAATATCTTAGATAAAATAAAGATATAAATCAAATAAAATGATACTTTTGATTATTTGCTAAAATTATTGTTTAATTTAAAACCTGGATTATAATAACCAGAAGTTACAGATAACTGAATTTTCTTTTTTAAACAGTGAGCATAGATTAGATAATAATGATTTCTTTGAATAATATCTGCCTGAGTTTTGCAGACCGCATACTCTTTAATAAAATATCTTTCCTTATAAGACAAAAAGACAGAATAGGTCTTGTTGGAAATAATGGAGCAGGAAAGACTACCCTGCTTAAAATAATTACAGGTGAACAATCTGCTGATTCTGGCAATATCGAAAAGCCGGCCGATATAACAATAGGCTATCTGCCGCAGCAGATGAAACATATTGACAGCAGAACTCTTTTCAATGAAGTAAAGACAGCATTTAAGAATATACTTGAAACCGAAAAAACGATAAGCAGACTCAATAAAGAAATCGAGAGACGTAATGATTTTCATTCTGAAGAATATCTGAAGATTTTAAACAGAATTGCTGATTTAAATACAAGGCTTGATAATCTCGGAGCCGGAAAAATGGAAGAAAAAATTGAAAAAACGCTGTCAGGTCTTGGTTTTACGGCTAAAGATTTTATCAGACAGACTTCTGAGTTCAGCGGTGGCTGGAGAATGAGGATAGAGCTTGCAAAAATCCTTTTAAAGCATCCCGACCTTATACTTCTTGATGAACCTACAAATCATCTTGATATAGAATCCATTCAGTGGCTCGAAGATTTTCTTTCAGTTTACAGCGGGGCTGTAGTAATAATAAGCCATGACAGAACTTTTCTGGATAATGTTACAAACAGAACCATTGAAATATCTCTTGGAAATATATACGACTATAAAGTTCCCTACTCAAAATTTTCAGTACTCAGACAGGAGAGACGATCGCAGCAGCTTGCAGCATATAAAAATCAGCAGAAAGAGATTGAGGATACAAAAGAATTTATCGATCGTTTCAGGTATAAAGCATCCAAAGCTGTCCAGGTGCAGTCCCGCATCAGGCAACTGGAAAAACTGGAAATAATACAGATCGATGAAGAAGACACTTCTTCACTGCGGATCAGATTTCCTTCTGCTCCCCGTTCCGGAAATATTGTCATTGATGCAGCCGGAATTTCAAAAAGTTATGGGGAAAACATTGTGCTTGAGAATATAGATTTTACTATCAGACGCACTGAGAAAATTGCATTCGTCGGAAAAAATGGCGAAGGGAAAACAACATTATCAAGAATAATAGTCGGAGATATTGATTTTAAAGGAAATTTAAAAATAGGTCATAATGTCAGGATAGGATATTTTGCACAAAATCAGGATGAGTTAATGGATGAAAATCTGACTGTATTTGAAACCATAAACAGAGTGGCAACTGGCGAAATAAGAACAAAACTCAGATCTCTTCTTGGAGCTTTTCTTTTTAAAAATGATGATATTGATAAAAAAGTAAAGGTACTTTCAGGTGGTGAGAGGTCAAGACTTGCTTTAATCAAACTACTTCTGGAACCATACAATCTTCTTGTTCTTGATGAACCCACAAACCATCTGGATATGCGTTCAAAGGATATATTAAAACAGGCACTTCAGAATTATAATGGTACACTGATTATTGTTTCCCATGACAGGCAGTTCCTTGATGGCCTTGCAGAAAAAATATATGAATTTCACAATCATAAGATAACATCTTACTCCGGAGGTATTTTTGATTTTCTCAGAAAGAAAAAAATTGATTCTCTTTCCGAGCTGGAAATAAAAAGAAAAGCCAGTAATGGCAAAATATCCAGTCAGCAGACAGTGGGGAAAGAGAATTATATAGAGAAAAAAGAATTTAATAAATCACTCAGAAAAATAACAAACAGCATAATTAGCTGTGA
>DNFX01000299.1 GCA_003486795.1 Actinomycetota bacterium | reverse complement strand
GTTCAAATCCCTCTCTCTCCGCCACCGATTGGGGACGTATAATTTGGCCCCCATAATAATAGCTAAACCATATTTTATTTAATTTAATTATCTGCACTATCAAAGATGAAAATCGATGAAATAATTAGCAGTATAAAAAGCCAGTATAATCCGGCTAATATTAAAGGTATGGAAAGATTCGGAATAAACATAAGAAACAACTATGGATGTTCTATACCTTTTTTAAAAAAACTTGCAAAAGAAGTAGGGGAAAATCACTGTCTTGCTCTTCAGCTATGGGAAACTGAAATACATGATGCAAGACTGCTGGCAGGTTTTATAGATAAACCTGGAGAGGTAACTGAAGAACAGATGGAAGAATGGGCAGGATGTTTTGACTCCTGGGATTTATGCGATCAGGTCTGTAATTATCTATTTTCTTATACATCTTTTGCATTTAAAAAATCAATTGAATGGATAAATTCTGATAAGGAATTTATCAAAAGAGCTGGTTTTGTATTAATGGCACAATTTTCTGTTCATGATAAAAATGCTGAAAATGAAGTATTTGAACATTTTCTAAAATTGATTTATGAAAAATCTGATGATAACAGAAATTATGTAAAAAAAGCAGTGAACTGGGCTTTGAGACAGATTGGCAAGAGAAGTATTTTCCTGAATAAAAGTGCTTTGGAAACAGCTGAAAATATTTTACTAAAAGGAGACAAAGCATCAAAATGGATTGCACGGGATGCTTTACGGGAATTAAAAAACGAAAAAGTAGTCTCTCAATTATCAGCTAAAAATAATAAATAAAAGACCGGTTTTCGCGTCCAGTGAAAACCGGTAAAGTATTTTTTATTAAATAGCAGCTATTGAAAGATTCTCTATCCTATTGCATCCGGTCCTTCTTCACCCGTCCTTATTCTTATACATCTTGGAAGATCAAGTACAAATATTTTTCCATCACCTATATTTCCGGTATATGCTCCTTTCCTTATTGCATCGATTGTTTTATCGATATAATCTTCATTAACCGCTATTTCAAGTCTTATCTTTTTAAGCAGATTTACTTCGTGTATAACTCCTCTGTAGGTTTCTGTATAACCTTTCTGCTGTCCGCATCCAAGTACATTTGTAACTGTCATTTTGAAAATCTCAGCTTCATAAAGGGCTTTTTTTACATCAGGAAGCCTGTGTGGCTGAATCATAGCTATTATTAATTTCATATCTAACCTCTTTTTAGAAATTTTTCTTGTTAAAGTTCTTAAAAATATATAAATTCAATAAAATTATTCTGATTAAATGTTTTCTTGATTACCTTTTAAGATTATTCATTATTAAATATCTGGAAACCGTTATAAGCTTCCATTCCGTGCTCTTCAATATCCAGACCTTTAAGTTCAGTTTCTCTTGATACTCTTAGACCAATCGTATATTTCATTACAATGAAGAGAATAAACATGGTTGTAAAACTCCATGCAATAGTGCTGATAGAGCCTGTGAACTGTACCAGGAGTTGATGCACTCCTCCTCCGAAGAACAAACCATTTACACCTTCAAAACCAGCCAGAGCTGCATAATCTGACTGAGTAAAAAGACCGACTGCAAGTGTTCCGAATACTCCGCAGATTCCGTGAACAGATATTGCACCTACGGGATCATCGATTTTTAATACCTTGTCGAAAAAATCAACGGAAACAACTACAAGTATTCCTGAAATAAAACCAATTATAAGAGCACTGATCGGAGAGACAACAGCACAACCTGCAGTAATTCCAACCAGACCGGCAAGGGCACCATTTAAAACCATCGAAGCATCAGGTTTTTTATATCTTATCCATACATATATAAGTGCTCCCAGGGCGCCAGCAGCTCCTGCAAGAGCAGTGTTTACTGCTACAGGGGCAATAGCCGGACTTGAAGCTGAGAGAGTGCTTCCCGGGTTGAATCCAAACCATCCAAACCATAATATAAGAACACCCAGGGCACCTAATGCTATATTGTGACCTGGAATTGCATTAGATTTGCCATCAACAGAATATTTGCCATATCTTGGCCCAAGAGCAAGTGCGCCTGCAAGTGCTGAAAATCCACCTACTGAATGAACCACATTGGAACCTGCAAAATCTATCATCCCCATCTGCTGAAGCCATCCACCGCCCCATACCCAGTGACCGACAACCGGATAAATAAATGCGGTTATTACTATGCAGAAGACAAGATAACTGTAAAATTTTGTTCTTTCTGCCATTGCTCCCGAAACGATTGTTGCTGCTGTTGCTGCAAATACTGCCTGAAAAAGCCAGATTGCAAAGTTCTTTGTGTCAGCAGAATCAGTCAATGATAATAGAAAACTATCAGTTCCTATAAATCCTCCTGCAGATTTTCCAAACATCAGACCGTATCCGACAAAAAAGAATATCAGAAGACCAAGAACAACAGTCATGAAGTTTTTCATAATGATATTTACTGTATTTTTGGCACGGGTAAATCCTGCCTCAACAAGAGTAAAACCTGCATGCATGGAAAACACCAGAAAAGCTGCAATCAGAATCCACAAGATGTCCATCAGGTTTGAATAGTCCATATTAACCCCTTTCTTAAAATTTTTAATTAACTATGCTGACATATTCTAATCACTAAATTTTAAGAACAGGTTAATATGATGTTAAATCTGTGTTAAATCTTAAAAAGATTATTTAAGTTTTTTCCCAACTACAGGAACAAAAAACAGGGCTATCAAAGCAATAACAAGTAATATGAGTATTATGTACACAGTNNGCCAGACCTGCAGAAAGGCCCATAACGAGCGAAGAAGCAAGACTTAGATTTTTGGGAAATAAATCATGTGATATGCTTATACACAGCGGCATGCTGGAAATAAGGAAAAAGCCGGAAATAACAAATAAAATAACACCTATTTTTACAGGAGTTTTAAATATTAAAAATACCAGTGGAATAACTGCAAGGTAGGCTATCTGTATCAAAACATGCCTTTTTAATTTATCGGAAAAATAACTTGCGAATACTCCTCCGACACCTCCAACAAGCCCGAAAAGCATTATGATAATGCTTGTATTAAATAAGCTTATGTTATTTTTTGTGAAATATAATGGAAGAAAAGTAAGCAATGCTATCCACAGTACATCTCTTGAAAAAGCTGCAAACCATATCAAAAAGATGGATGCCAGTTTTGCTTTTCTTATCTTTAATATTGATTTTAACTTTAAACTATTCTGGTTTATAACTTTGTCAGCCTCAGAGAATTTAAGTTTTTTTATAAGAAATAATGTCATCAGCAAACCAGGTATCATGGCAAGTGGTGAAAATTTTATTCCTATTTTTTCAATTATGGCAATAAAAAATATCGAACCCATCGCATATCCGGCATTTCCGCCAAGAGATATTATTGAATTGCCAAAACCTTTTTTTCTTCCTATATACTGAGCGCCCATTGCAGCACTTGGAGGATGAAAAGCTGACACTCCCAGATTTCCTATGAATAAAAAAAGCAATATTAAAAAATAATTAGGCAGTATGGCTATAAGCGATATAAATAAAGCTGCTGTAAGCAGACCGAAAGTCATATATTTCTTGACTCCATGCCTGTCCGAAAGAATTCCGAAAAAAGGCTGGGTGATGCTGTTTGAAATCTGTGAGACAGCAGTGAGTATTGACACCTGAAAAATCGACAGGCTGAATTTAGCTGCCAGAAGAGGTATCAATCCCACTATAAAAGCAGGGTAAAGGTCAATGGTAAAATGTGCTATAGTGGAGATTAATATATTTCTGTTTTTTATTTTTACGATATTATTCAACATATCTAAGAAATTCTACTAGTTTAAATTTAATTATCAATAAATTTTAAATAATTTTGACTCCTGGTAATTTTTTATTTGTATATATTTTTTTTATTATTTAATATAATCTTAATGACCATGCTAGGTGGGGAGCTAGCGGTGCCCTGTAACTCACAATCCGCTACAGTGAGGCTGAACTCCGGAATCTGAGGTTTACTGGTGATAGGGTTAGCTGGTTTGTAAGTGGCGATGAAAACTGGGTCTTGTGCGGCGAAGGTTTACAAACCCCGTCAGGTCCGAAAGGAAGCAGCGGTAANNAGTAAAATTCTTTGGGTGCCACAAGACAGCCTGGTTGGAGTTAACTGCATTCTGTGCACCTGTTGTCATAAATCGAAATCCGGTGCATGGTCTTTTGAAAAATTAAAGCTTTATTTCCATATTCTAAAATGAGTTATATATCTATTTATCGAAAATATAGGCCTCAGAGTTTTGATGAAGTAGTTGGTCAGGATGAAATAGTAAAAACTCTTAAAAATTCCATAAAATCAAACAGGCTTTCCCATGCATATATATTCTGTGGACCGAGAGGAACAGGAAAGACTACTACTGCGCGGATATTTGCAAAAGCAGTAAATTGTCTGAACAATGTNNGATAAAGATGGTAAAGTAATCAATCCGGAACCCTGCAATAAATGCTCAAACTGCCTGGATATAACCAATGGTATGAGTGTTGATTTGATAGAAATAGATGCAGCTTCAAATACAGGGATTGATAACGTAAGAAAACTTATTGAAAACGCCCAGTATCTTCCCAATTTCTTGAGGAAGAAAATATATATAATCGATGAAATACACAACATCGGTGGTGGCACTACCAAGGCGGCATTTCATGCACTTTTAAAAATACTTGAAGAACCACCTGAAAATGTTATTTTCATCCTGGCTACAACTGAACCCCAGAAAGTAATACCTACCATACTTTCAAGATGCC
>DNFX01000125.1:3690-4402 GCA_003486795.1 Actinomycetota bacterium | reverse complement strand
TGATTTGAACCTATCTGTGTGATCATCAGACTGGGTCAGTACAAGATCAATATCCGGCAGGACGCTTTTTAAAAAGAAAGACAATCTCCTGTAATTATGAAGAGTAGTGTCTGATATCCTTCCATTGATTATAATTATTGGTATATTCCTTTTTTTTACTTCCCATATAAGATTTGGCCATATCTCTGTTTCAACAATAACAAGGGCCCTGAATGTTGAACCGTTGATAAAACGTCTTATCGAATAAAGAATATCAAAAGGCAAAGAAAAAACTTTAATATTTTTATCAACTTTTTTTCTCAAGAGATCTCTTGCATAGTAGGTATTTGTGGTTATTATAAATTGATTAAAATTGAAACGTGATTTTACATAATTAACAAATGTTTCTGCAATTACTGCTTCGCCTATTGAAGCAGCATGTATCCATATTGCATCTTTTACAGAATCTTTTTTCGTACTGAAAAATAATCTTTCACAGAGATTCTTCCTTATCTNNAAGCTGATAATTATATTATAAATTAATTTCCACATGCCATGCTGTCTGCTTTTTCAGTTAAGGTTTTCAGTGTATCTTCGAGTTCAAGCCTGATTCTTTCCATTTCATCGGCATTAGAGCTTTTACCTACTAATACAGGCTCGCCCCAGAAAATAATAATTTTTGAAAATGGACAGGGTACAATAAAATTGTCCCAGGATTGAAAAGTTTTTTTTT
>DNFX01000125.1:0-3674 GCA_003486795.1 Actinomycetota bacterium | reverse complement strand
TCGGCCCTTTGGGCCCATCCGGCGTAATAGCAACGTCATATCCTTTTTTTAAATCCCCTATGATTTCTCTCAGTGAAGATATTCCACCTTCTTTTCTGTAAGAACCTCTTACTGAACCCAAATGAAAATACTTCATCACCTTTGCAATAAATTCACCATCCCTGTGTCTGCTTATCAGAACCTTGCCCTTACCTCTTCTGTTTGCATATGGCATCATCAGCAGTCTTCCATGCCAGAAGCATACAATCGAATTTTCTCCCTTATTCCACATTTCGTGAACCAATTCTCCGTCAATGTGCTTTATCCTGGAGGTAATCCTGATAAAGGTAATAACAGCATAAACCAATGGTGGAACTATTTTAAGCAGAAGAAAGTATTTGAGTTTCTTCAAAGACATTTTTATCTTTCCTTCCTGTTAACATTAGCTATTTTTTCTGAAGATTTGTTCCTGAATTGAAGCTCATAGAGCCTTTTGTAGGGCCCCTCAGATCCCAGGAGTTCATTATGTGTACCGGACTGAACAATTGTACCGCCTTCGAGCACTATTATTCTGTTTGCATTTATTACAGTTGAAAGCCTGTGGGCTATTACAATAGTTGTTCTTCCTTTAATTAAATTTTCCAATGCCTTCTGAACTTCAACTTCCGAAGCTGTATCAAGAGCACTCGTTGCTTCATCAAGAATAAGAATTGGGGTATCCTTATACAATGCTCTTGCAATCGCAATCCTCTGTTTCTCGCCTCCGGACAGTCTTGTGCCCTTTTCACCCACTGAAGTATCATATTTATAGGGTAATCTTGAAATAAAATCCTGTGCATATGCCATTGCTGCAACTTTTTCTATCCTGTCCTGATTTTGTTCCCTTTCGCCATAACTTATATTGTTTTTTATCGTATCATTGAAAAGAATCACGTCCTGAGTAACAAGAGCTATATTCCGCCTTAAAGAATTCAACGTCATATCCCTTATGTCCGTTCCGTCAATTTCAATGGAACCTGCTGTTACATCGTAAAATCTCGGGATAAGGTTTACAAGTGTTGTTTTTCCTACTCCGCTTTCACCTACAATCGCAAGAACTTCATTTTTGTCAATCTTCAAATTAATATTCTTAAGAACCATTTTGTCTTCATATCCAAAAAAAACATCTTTAAACTCTATAACACCCTGAACCTTGCCGGGATCCATAGCGCCATCCTTTTCACTAATTTCCGGAGGTCTGTCTATAACTTCAAAGACTCTTGATGCTGCTGCAAGCCCCTGTTGAATATTATGATTTTCTCTGTTAAGCCTCTTAATGGGTTCATAAAGCATCAAAAGGGCAGCAGTGAAGGAAAAGAAATTTCCAGGTGTTGAACGACCGGATATAACTTCGCTGCCTCCATACCAAATAATCACTGCTATTGCTATACCTCCGAGTGTTTCCATAATTGGAGAAGATAGAGCCCTTATTTTATACCTCTTCAGAATAATACGGAAAAGTGTATTATTTTCTTCATTGAATCTTTGATTTTCATACTCTTCCATGCAGAAAGCCTTGACAATTCTCTGACCTGTTACGGTTTCATGCAAAAAATTGGTCAGTCTTGCCATTTCCTTCTGTGTTTTCGTACTTACTTTTCTCAATCTTTTCCCAAAACTCACTATAGGATATATTGCAAAGGGCAAGACAACAAAAGCAATAATGGCAAGCTTCCAGTCCCTGTAAAATACCACAAATATAAGTCCTATGATTGTAAAAGAATCTTTAAGTATAGCAGTAAAGGCATCTGATACAGTACTCTGAACAAGAGTCACATCGTTTATTATTCTTGAAATGATAGTGCCTGTAGGTGTTCTATCGAAAAAAGATAAAGGCTGTCTCTGTAGAGCTCTGAAAACCTGATTCCTTATGTCAGTTATAACTTTCTGACCTACATAGCCCATCAAATATGCCTGAAAATAATCAAAAACGCCTTTGAATAACTATAGAATAATCACACCAACAGGAATTATGTAAAGCATGGTTGCATTTTTTTCAAAAAAGATATGATCCAGAACAGGTTTGACGATGTACGCTGTTAAACCATTCGTTCCGGCAACACAGGACATGAACACCATAGCAAAACAAAGTTTTTTCCAATAGGGTTTAACGTATCTAAGGAGTCTAAGATAGAGTGCCATATGTTTCTTCTAAAAAATCAATAATCGTATTTTTTGTCATTTCGTATGAATCCATATTACCAAGTTTTGATCTTATTTTGATCAATTCCTCATTGTTTTCGGGGTTGACTTTATTTAACATATTGAGTGCCTCTTCCGCAATCTTTTCAGGGTCTAAATGCTGTATTATCTCAGGAAAAACCTCCTTATCCGAGATAATATTCGGAAGACTGATATATTTTGTCTTCACCAGAAATTTAGCAAAAAAGTAGGATATTTTTGAAACCTTATATATTACTATTGTGGGTGTTCCAAGAATTGCAGCCTCAACAGTTGCACTGCCAGATGCCATAATGGCGATATCACAATATGAAAGTGCATCATAATTAAGATCTCTGAGATAATTTATTTTGATATTGTTCGTATTGAAGGCTTCAATTACCTCTTGATCAATACCGTCAGCCAAAGGTAGAAGTATGGCTGCTTCATTAAAAGTATCCACAATCTTTTCAATTACCTTTATCAATATTGGCATATGTTTCCTGATCTCATTATTCCTGCTTCCCGGCATTACAGTTATAACAGGTTTTTTTGATATCAAACCAATATTTTCGAAAAACTCCTCTTTTCCAAACAAAGGTTTTATTGTTCTGACAAAAGGGTGTCCCACATATGACACTTTAATATTGTATTCATCATATAATTTTTTCTCAAATGGAAGTATACAGATCACCCTGTCTACATATTTTTTTATTATTTTTATACGTCCCTGTCTCCATGCCCAGATCTGGGGGGGGATAAAATATATTACAGGTATGTTGTATTTTTTTGCCATCCTGGCAACCCTAATGTTAAATCCTGGAAAATCCACAAGTATCAGAAGAGAGGGTCTGTTGTTTTTTAAATGTTTTTTTATTTTGGAAAAAGCAGTCCATATATTTTTCAATTTTGGAAAAATTTCATGAATGCCCATGATAGATATATCTCTATAATCATGTATGATACTGACACCGAGTTCTTCAAGCTTTCTGCTGCCTATACCGCTAAATTCAAAATCAAAGGATGTTTTCATCCTTTTAATAACATGGTAGGCATGTATTTCTCCGGAAAGCTCTCCTGTTATTATAACTATTTTTTTATTGAACTGTTTTTTTGAATTAATATTATGCAATATTTTCTTTTATTTTATTGGCAAGTATAAGGGCTTTGAGACCGTCTTCACCTCTGACAGAAGGCTTTTTTTCACCTTTAATTGAAGATACAAATTCTAACAGTTCCTCCATCACAGAATCTATCTTATCTGAGACAAATTCTGAGGTTTCAATGTTGTTGTCTCCTTTTTTTATATTAAAAATTGATTTGCCATTCAGTAAATCAATATAAATATTTTTATCCTTCTCAAAAACAGAGAGAGATCTCTCCTTTTGTGATGCTATTCTGCTCGCAAATAATCCCGCAGTGAATCCATTCATAAATTCAATCGTGGTATTAACCATATCCAGAGTATCTCCGATAAAAGAAATGCCCTGTGATGT
>DNFX01000236.1 GCA_003486795.1 Actinomycetota bacterium | reverse complement strand
CCTTTTCCTTCATCACCCCACTGAGCACCTATTAAAACAATATTAGACATTTTTAAATACCTCTTGTTTTTAATCAGCTTCTAATACTGATATATTATAAAAATTCCCGATGAGATTATGTACCTTTTTGTTCTGTATGGACTTTATCGAGATTTGAAAAGAGTGCGTATTCCTTTGAAAATCTTAAATTTATTCTGCCGGTAGGTCCGTTTCTGTGTTTTGCTATGATCACTTCTGCAGTACCGGCATCTTTGCTGTTCTCATCGTAATACTCATCCCTGTATATAAACATTACAAGATCTGCATCCTGCTCTATTGCGCCTGATTCCCTCAGATCAGCAAGAACAGGCCTTTTATTGTCTCTTTTTTCAACTTCACGGGAGAGCTGTGAAACTGCAAGAATCGGCACTTTAAGCTCCCTTGCAAGATTTTTCAGGTTTCTGGATATTTCCGATATTTCAAGAACCCTGTTTTCCCTGAAATTAAGTCCTGAGTTCATAAGCTGAAGATAATCGACTATAATAAGTTTTGCATTATATTTGCTCACAAGCATCCTTGCTCTGGATCTCAAATCCATAATAGATAAAAATGCTGTATCATCAATATAAATATTTGTTTTGGAGAGTTTTTCAATTGCGAAACCGAGCTTGGGCCATTCATGTTCTCTTATATCACCTGAACGTATTCTCTGAAGATCTATTCTTGACTCAGAACAAAGCAACCTTTGTGCAATCTGCTGCTTGGACATCTCAAGAGAAAATATAACTACAGGTACATCTCCTTTAAGACTGGCATTCCTTGAAATACATAAAGCAAGCGAGGTTTTGCCCATTCCCGGTCTTGCAGCTACAATAATCAGATCCGAATTCTGCAGTCCTGAGGTAATCTTGTCAAGATCTGCATAACCTGTTGAAACTCCTGTAACGGGGGTCTTTTTCTCTGATAAAATAACTGTCTGATCATATACCTCCGTAAGGATTTCTTTTATATCTGCTATAAGATTATTTTTTGAATTATAATTTAAATCCTGTGAAACTGAAAAAATCAGCTGCTGAGCTTTATCAACAGTTGAAGCAAGATCTTCGGGTATTTCATATCCCATCCTTGCTATATCTGTAGCGGCATAAATAAGTTTCCTTAATATTGAATTATGCTTTACTATCTCTGCATAATAAACTGCATTAGACGCAAGAGGAATATTGGAAATAAGAGAGTGAATAAAAGTCCTTCCTCCTACTTCTTCAAGCAGATTCTTTTTTTTTAAGTAATCAGCAAGAGTTATAGGATCTACAGGCTCTCCTTTGGCATATAGTTCTTTAATTGCCTTAAATATCTCTATATTGGAAGTCCGATAAAAATCGTCCTCTTTTACAATCTCTATTACATCGCTTATAGCTTCTTTTAAGATAAGCATGGAGCCTATTAAAGATTCTTCCGCTTCCAGATTGTAAGGAGGAATCCTTTCAAGCTTACCGGTGTTTAAGGTCTCTTTAAGAGTATTTGCCTTCTTCATATCCAATTATTTCAAAACAAAAATATTTTAAAAATAAAACCCTGATATATAAATTTTATTCAGCAGAAGCTTCTGGTGCAACAGCCTCGGTTTCTCCAGTATCAGCCTGTTTTTTGTCAGCTTCCACGGAAACAGTCACATTGCATTTAATATCTTTATAAAGTTTTATTTCAATCTCATAAGAACCTGTTTCCTTTAAAGAATCTTCGAGGTTGATTTTCTTTCTGTCTATTTCTATCTTTTTAAAAGACAGAATTTTTTCAGCAATATCCTTATTGGTTATTGATCCGTATAATTTTCCTTCAGGACTTGATTTAACCTTGAATATAAGTTTTGTACCTTCAAGCTCTCCGGCAATGTCAGTTGCTTCTTTTATATTTCTGGCTTCTACTTTTATTCTCGATTTCTTTAATATTTCAGATTGTTTTATATTTCCCGGAGTTGCAAAAACTGCCAGTCCGTTTGGTATGAGATAGTTCTTTGCATAACCATCTTTTACATTTACGATATCTCCGAATCCACCGAGTTTATCTACATCTTTTGTTAGAATAATCTTCAACTTTTCCTCCTAATTTAAATAAACAGATTTAACGTCTTTCCAGTTTCCTGAAATTAATCCATATATCCAGTATCCCGATAATAGGGATTATTATTAATAATACGATAAAAAAACTTATAGCTATTATTATTAAGATACGCCACAGATAGGCCATCTTAAAATTATCAAAAATGCCCCATAATACCGCAAATCCCGTAACAGTATATATCAAACCGAAAATTATAAGCAGGTTTATACCCACTGCNNCCTATAATAAAACCAAAAATAAAATACCACGGCATATCCCATGTTTTAAAAAGCGGAATCCCCCTCAGAACAATACCGTTTTTTCTGAATATAACCATACTCCAGTAATAACTGATAAAAGAACTTAAAAATACATAAAAAATAACCAGACTCGGAATAAGATATGGAATCATATTGAGAAACCCCTCAGCCTGTGAAAGTGTTGACTGCATCTGTTCCGGGGTTATTGCCATTGTTTTCATATATTCACGGACAATCGGATCTTCCGGTAAATTTACTATTGCTTCTTTATATCTGCTCAGGAAACCAGAAATGAAATTCGGATCCAGGAAAACAGATATACATACAACGTAAATTAACAGAAATACAATAAACAATGTGCCTGAAAGAGCAATTGTCTGAAATGGTCCTTTGTTCTTTACAAAACAATATCTGAATACAAAAGAAACAGCAATGAGTAATGCCATAAACATAAAAGGGATTTTTACATCAAAAAAAAATAATACCGAACTACCTGCAATTGAACATAATATGCTTTCCCATACTCTTCCCTCGAGCATCATCCTGATTGAAGGCATAGTTATTAATGCAAGTCCTATTATCCCTATGAAAGGAATAAAAATACTTATTGCCAGCACAAGAAATGCCAAAACTGAAAATAAAAGCATTTCAAACAGATTGCTTTTTGGCTGATTAAAATTATTAATATTTTCAAAGGGCAACATTAAAATAACCTTTTATCTTGAAAAATAAGGCATAAGGGCTATTTCCCTTGCCCTTTTAATTGCTTTTGCAATCATACTTTGATGCTGTGCACAATTACCTGTTGATCTTTTGGGTCTTATTTTGCCCTTATCAGATACAAATTTCCTTAGCATGGATACATCTTTGTAATCGATATTATCAATATTTTCCTTACAGAAATAACAATATCTTTTTCTTTGTTTCAAATTCAGAAGATTCTGTTTTGAATCCTTTAAATTTCTTTCTTCTCTTCCTTTTTTTCTAGCCAATTTTAAATTCTCCTTTTTTAATTAAATTTTTTGGTTTTCTTAAAAATTAAAACGGAATATCCTCACTTGAAAAATCAATATCATCTTCAATATTTTCCGTTTTGGCTCCCTGATATTCTCCGGAACAATCTCCCT
>DNFX01000108.1:1853-4643 GCA_003486795.1 Actinomycetota bacterium | reverse complement strand
GCTTTAAGCGGCTGTCTGAAAGGAGAAATACCCAAAGCTTTTACTTCTGGGAAAAAAGATAAAGTTCCAAGGATTCTTAAAGAATATCAGGATATTTTCGGGAAAAATAATTTTTTCCTTGAAATACAGGATTCAGGACTGAAAGAACAGGAAATAGTCAACAAAGCTATTGCTGAAACTTCTTCTTTATATTCTGTGCCTATTGTTGCCACAAATGATGTTCATTATCTTAATATTGAGGATAGCATGAACCACGATGTACTCTTGTGTATACAGACTGGTTCTACAATTAACCAGGATAAAAGACTTAAATTTTCTACCAACGAATATTATCTTAAGGATTACGGTAGAATGGCGCTGGCTTTTAAGGATTTTCCCGGTGCTATAGAGAATACACTGGAAATAGCCCAGAGATGTAATCTTGAATTAAAATTCAATCTGGATCTCATACCGCCTTTCGATGTTCCAGCGGGTTTTACTCCCGATACCTATCTGGAAAAGCTTTGCTTTGATAATCTTAAGGGAAAGTATCCCCAGGTAAATGAAGAGATAATATCAAGGTTAAAAATGGAACTTGATGTAATAAAGAGAATGGGTTTTTCGGAATATTTTCTTATAGTCTGGGATTTTGTCAAATTTGCCAAAGAAAATGATATAAGGGTAGGTCCCGGAAGGGGAAGTGCCGCAGGAAGTATTATTTCCTATCTCTTAAATATTACTGAAATAGAACCATTAAAATACGGACTGCTTTTTGAGAGATTTTTAAATGACTCAAGAAAAAGTATGCCTGATATTGATATAGATTTCTGTTATGAAAAAAGAAATGAAGTAATCAAATATGTAACTGATAAATATGGACCGAGAAATGTTGCCCAACTGATAACTTTTGGTCGTATGGCTGCCAAACAGGCAATAAGAGATGCCGGAAGAGTTCTTGAAGTACCATACTCAGATGTAGATAAAATTGCAAAAATGGTTCCGAATCAGCTTGATATTACAATAAAATCTGCCCTTGAAATGTCAGGAGAACTTAAAGAAATATATGAAAATAATGATAAAATCAAAAAAGTAATCGATACTGCAAAGTGGCTGGAAGGGATGATAAGGCAGGACTCAATACATGCTGCAGGAATAGTTATTTCAGCAGAGGAACTTTATAACTATACTCCCATTCAGAAAGAATCCGGAGACGATATAGTCACACAGTATGAAATGGAGCACATTCAGTCTATCGGCCTCCTGAAAATGGATTTTCTTGGATTAAAAACACTTTCTCTTATTGACAAAACTTTGTTTTTGATTGAAAAAGCAAAAAAAATCAAAGTCGATATTAATAATGTAGATATTGAAGATAAAAAGACATTTGAGATGCTTGGTAAAGGTGAATGTCTCGGAGTTTTTCAGCTTGAAAGCTCAGGAATGCGGGATCTTATAATAAAGATGAAACCATCACAGTTCGAAGATCTGATTGCATTACTTGCTTTATACAGACCTGGCCCTCTTCAGAGCGGAATGGTTAATGATTATATAGAAAATAAAAACAGTAAGAAAAAAATAAAATATATTCATCCAAGTCTTGAACCCATATTAAAAAGTACTTATGGAATGATTCTTTATCAGGAACAGGTTATGCAGATTGCATCCACATTTGCAGGCTTTAAAATGTCTGAAGCAGATATACTCAGGGGGGCAATTAGCAAGAAGAAAAAAGAGCTTCTTGAAGAGCAAAGGATAAAATTCGTAAACGGTGCAAGGAATTTAAATAATGATACTGAAATAGCAGAGAAGTTATTCGATCTTATTAACCATTTTGCACAATATGGATTCAATAAATCTCACAGTACAGCATATGCAATGATTTCCTACCAGACAGCTTTCCTGAAAGCAAACTATCCTGTTGAGTTCATGGCAGCTCTTTTAAGTATAAGAATGGGAAGCCAGGAAAAAGTGTCGCAGTATATCAATGAATGCAAGAGAATGGAGATAAAAGTACTACCGCCAGATATAAATGACAGCTTCAGTGATTTCAAAGTCGTTGGTAATTCAATCCGGTTTGGCCTTTCTGCAATCAGGAATGTTGGACTCAATGTGATAGAAGAAATTCAGAATGAAAGAAAAACAAATGGTTTATTTAACGATTTCTATGATTTTTGTGTGAGGATTGATAACAATGTTCTGAATAAAAAAACGCTCGAAAGTCTTATAAAAGGCGGTGCTTTTGACTCATTGGGGCATACCCGTAAATTTCTTATGGAGAATTTTGAAAAAATTGTTGAAAAAGCTCAAAAAATAAAAAGAGACAGAATAGCCGGACAATTTTCACTTTTTGGTAATTTGCAGGAATCCGAAGAAATAAACGGAATGTCGGAGTTCAGTGATATTATCGAGGATAATGATGAATATGATGCCATAGATATACTCAGTTTTGAGAAAGAAATGCTTGGACTGTATATTTCTAGTCATCCTTTGTCAGAATATGATAATGCTCTTGCCGAGTTATCCCAGATATCTTCACTTGCAGAAAAAATTGATAATTCCATTCAGACTATCGGCGGTATTGTAACAAAAATAAAAACTATCTATACCAAAAAAAATCAGTTAATGCACTTTATAACTTTCGAAGATAAAAGCGGTAGTCTCGAGCTTGTTGTCTTTCCAAGAATTGCTGAAGAATATAAAGATCTGATTGTGGAAGATAATATATTAAAAATTACCGGCAAACTTGACAAAAAAGAATTCAGAGAAGAGATTGAAGGAAAAAATATACAGCCTTCAGAACCCATGATTGAC
>DNFX01000108.1:0-1813 GCA_003486795.1 Actinomycetota bacterium | reverse complement strand
TTAAAGATTATTGTTCAAAAAATAGAAAACCTGCCAAAAAACAATGAATTTAATAATATTAAAAACAAATCTGAAAATCCTGATTTAACTGACAATGAATTTATTTCATATCCAGACGAAGATGACGAAAATGCCAGATCGGAAAATATATATAAAGGTGAGCAGGAAATAAAAACAGACAGAAAAGAAATAATATTGAAAATCTATAAAGATATCTTAACGAATTCTTTCATTGATGAGTTGTTTGAAATAATCAGCGTTCACAAAGGTAATACAAGAATAAATCTGCACGTTATGAAAATCAATTCCGAAAAGCACGTTGATCTTGAGAAAAAATTTATACTTCCCGAAGATTTCAGTGTAAGTTTCAGCAAGGAGTTTATAAATGAAATTAAAAAAAAATTTGCAAACAAAATTATAATTGAATAAAGTCTTTTTATAACTTTTAATAACAATTAAAACAAAACAAGTGGTATAATAATTTTTTCAATTCTGATTTTGTATAAATCATTATAAATATTTATAAAAAGAATATAAATTGCATTTATGTTTGAAAAAGAAAACAAACTTGAAGAAAAACTTCCTGCTGGTTTCAGGGATATATTTCCTACAGAATCTGAAGAAAGAAATTCAATAAGAGCCATTATCAAAAAAGAATTTGAATTATGGGGCTATGGAGAAGTTAAAACTCCCGTTGTTGAATTTACAAAAAATATTTCTGAAGGAGTGGGTAAAAACTGGAAAGATAAACTTATTAATTTTTTTGATTCAGACGGAAGCCTTGTCTCTCTCAGAACAGACATGACTATTCCGATTGCCCGATTTACTGCAATGAGGATTAAAAAAAACCAGCTTCCTGCGAGATTCTGCTATTTTGCAAATTCATTCAGAAAATCGAAATTCCAGAAGGGAGAAAAAAGAGAATATAATCAGGCCGGTCTTGAGTTTATTGGGTCTGCTTCACATATGTGTGATACTGAAACTCTTTTGATCCTGGTCAGACTTTTAAAAGAAATGATTCCAAATAATTTTGTTATCGGTTTGGGGAGTACGGAGATACTGAATCTATTGTGTAGCTGGATTGATCTGACCGAGCAGGGTAAAAACATTATTAAAAATAATATTATCAGTAAAAATTATGTTGCTCTGGATAATTATCTGGAAAAACAGAATCCAAAAAAGAAGGAACTTTTTCTTAAGATAATCAAACCTGTAAAGGATTTATCTTTATTGGAAAAAATGATTAATGAAACCAGGTCAGAAGAACTTATAAACGGATTTTTGGGATTTAAAAAAATATTTTCTATCCTATCTGAAGCCGAAAATAAGGAATATTTTATTGCAAACTTCGGTATATTAAGGGATTTTGATTATTATACCGGCATAATATACGAGGTATATTCTTCAAATATAAATTCGATTATAGGTAGCGGGGGGAGATACGATAAGCTTATAAAGAAATTCGGCCCCGATGTTCCTGCTACCGGATTTGCTCTTGATATTGATCTGCTTCATAAATCCATTAAAGAAGTAAGTTCAATTATAAATAAAAAAATATTAAAAATATTTCTGTCATCAAGAACAAATGATTTTCTCAGGACTATCGATTGTGCGCAGGATTTGCGCAAAGAAGGGATAATTGTTGAACTGGGATATAATGAAACTGACAGCAAACTGGAACATCTCAGAGACAGAAAAATAGATTTTTGTGTTATTATTGATGAAAAATTTTTAAATGTAAAAATAACCGATATTCATACGGAAAAAACATTTACAACAGAATTAAAATATTTGAAGGATTTTTTGCTAAATG
>DNFX01000024.1 GCA_003486795.1 Actinomycetota bacterium | reverse complement strand
AGGCACTGACTATCTGCAGATTGACGGTGAAAGGGAAACGGGAATAGTTGAAGTTCATTTCGACTCAGACAATCAGCCACACTATAAGATAAAGGAAGATGTTGCGTGGGATTTTCTCCAGTGGGATACAAAATTTGATACTCTTATTGAAACTACTGATGCTATTTGTTTTGGTACACTTGCCCAGCGCAGTCGTGTTTCCAGGAATACTATTATAACACTGCTTGAAAGAGCTGAAAAAGATACCATTAAAGTCTATGATATCAATTTAAGGCAGTCTTTTTACAATAAAGGGATAATAATTGATTCCCTCAGGCTGGCAGATATTATAAAGCTTAATTCAGATGAAATTGAATTGGTAAGAGATATGCTCAACATCAATTCAAAATATAATGAAGAGGAATTTTGCAGATATCTTATTGACAGCTATGATTTGAAATTAGTCTGCCTTACAAAAGGAGAAGATGGCAGTACTCTTATTGATGAAAAGACTTCTTTTCATTCTCCTTCTTTTCCTTATCAGCTGGCAGACAGGGTAGGAGCAGGAGACGCTTTTACCGCAGCAGTAATAATAGGCTATCTTAACGAAGAGCCCATTGACGTTATAAGCACCATGGCAAATCAGCTGGCTTCATGGGTTACTTCAAAACACGGAGGAACTCCTGTTTATGATTCAAAAATAAAAGGAATAATGAATCTTTAAAACGAGGTTTTTATTTGGAAGTAATACCTGCAAGGGAATTTAATTATCTTTATATTATCCTTGACTCTGCATGGCTTTTCATTCTTTTGCTTATTTTTATTTATACAAAAAGATATATTGCAATAATTGCAGGACTTGCCGGCGCTTTTATTTATTTCCTTGTGGACTATGGTATTTTTTATCTTCTGCTCGATACACGAACCGTAACAGGTGCAAACACAGCTCTTCTTCTTTTATGGTTAAGCATAAGTTACGGTTTTACAAATTTTGCATGGATATGGCTATGGCTCGACAGAGACGGTCATGCCCTTGAATGGTCACTTCTTATTATTTCCGGATGGATAGCAACTGCATTTTTAAGTCAGAATTTCGGTTCAGGATTTGCAGTAATCTCTATACAGAGAGGCACATCAGGTTATCACGGAATTATGGCATTGATACTTCTTGCCGGCTATACGGTCCTGATAATCAGAAATATAAGAAATAAAGACAAAGGGAAGGAAAAAATCAATATTTTATGGATACTTGTCATAGGTATCCTGGTTCAGTTTTCATGGGAAGCCGTTCTTCTTATTAGTGGAATAAGAAATCCCGGAATAATGCCTTTAATAGTAAATTCTTTGATTGAGACAAATATGGGTCTGCCGATTCTTTACTTCATCCATACTGCAATAAGCAGAAGATATAGCGAAGATTTTAAAAGAAAATTATTAAGGCAGGCCTGATTTTAAAAAGCCATGACTGTATCTGCCTGATATTTGTCAGATACCTGTAAAACGATAGATTTGCTTAACAAATATTATTTGGAAAATTTTCCTTATGACTCAGCTTGAAAGAAAAATAAATTCAATAAATAAAATACTTGCTGCAGCAGAGGATTATATTAAAAAAAACGGCATAAATAATATAGATATCAATAAAATATGCAGCAGTGCAGGGCTTACAAAAGGTGCATTTTATCATCATTTTGAAAACAAGCAGCACCTTCTTCTCGAACTTCTTAATAAATGGATAAAAGACATTACCGAAAGCTTCAAAATACCCAATCAGGAAATAGATACTGTTGATTTGCTTGTATATATTATCGATAAACTATCTCCGGCATTTGAAAATTCCGAAAAACAATTACCGATTTTCCTTGAACTTTATATAAAAGCTATAAATGATAAAAATCTCAGAGTTTATGTCCTTCAAAGCTATAATAGCTTCATTTCCTTTCTTACAAGTGTCCTTAAGGATGGCATAGAGAAAAAAACAATCAAATCTGGCGATCCTGCCAGAATTTCAAAAATCATTTTCTCTATTACTTTCGGTCTTCTTGTACAGGGATTGATTGACCCTGAAAGTGAAGACTGGAAGGAGATGGCAAAAACAAGCATCAGAATGCTTCTGATAAAAGAATAATCTTATTTTCCAATTAAAAAATAATTTTATTAATTTATCATCACAAGAAACTAATCTATCTGTAAAGATGAAACCCTCATAAATAATTAAACTGCAAGGGTAATTAATTCCTTTAAATAATATTTTATTTCATAAATTTAATAAAAATATTGATTTTTATATTTACATACCTTAGGATTGTATTAATAATATTCTTTATAAAGAAAGGAATCAAAATGGCAAAAGTAGGCTCAATCTTGATAGGGATAATTTTATTTATCCTGGGTATTCTTGCATTAATACCTGCTATTAAATTTGCTGCTTTATGGCTGGCTATAGTAATGCTAATACTCGGAATCATAACTTTTTTAATTGGTATATTTAATAAAAAAGCTTAACTATTACAGCTGCATATCTTTTATTAAGGGTTTCGGATAGTAAATTATCCGGAACCCTTTTTAATTACCCGGAATTCTTTAATTGCAGAAAGAAAAAATTTTATTTTAAAGACAGAATTTATATAATCTATAATTAATTATTTTGTTAAGGCAGAACTAAAATAAAACAATAATATGGGAGAAGAAATGAGTGAAATAAAGAGCAGGGAATTTTTGTACAAAAACCATATAAAATGGGAAAGCGAAAAAAAAGGCGCACTGTCTTCTAAAGACAAACAGAGTTTTCAGGTTGCAACTCCGCCTGAATTCAGGGGACATCCCGGCATATGGAATCCTGAAGAACTTTTTATAGCTGCTGTTAATTCATGTGTTATGACTACTTTTTTATCTTTTGCAGAGAAACAATCCCTTGATTTTTCCAGTTATGAAAGTGAAGTTGAAGGAGTATTGAAATTTTCTGAAAACAAGCTGATGTTTACAGATGTAATTGTAAAGCCGCTTATAATAGTGGCAGACAAGTCAGAAATCGGGAAAGCAAAAGATATAATAGGAATGGTTGAGAAACACTGCCTTATATCCAATTCCATAAAATCCAGGGTGGAAATCATTCCAGAAGTAGAAGTAATGGCAAAATAGCCTGTTCTTTTAAGCAAGTTTGTATCGAAAACAAAAGCCGGTCATGTTTTTGCAGGATATTATCCTTGTCAAAACTTTTGCCTCTGATAAATCAAAACTTTTTTAAACGGAGAAAGAAAATGTTAAAAGAATTGGTTATTAAAAACAGATCTTACAGAAGATTTTTTCAGGATGAAAAAATAAAGAAGGAGACGCTGAGAGAACTTGTGGACATGGCAAGACTTACAGCGTCCGGGTTAAACAGACAGGTACTGAGATACTATCTGTCAAATGATGCAGATACAAATAACAAAATAAATGAAACACTCGTATGGGCAGGATATTTCAAAGGCTGGATAAGTCCTCCTGAAGGAGAGAAACCTTCTGCATTTATTATCATGCTTAAAGACAGGGAAGCCGGGCAGGGTCTTGCTCAGGATGAAGGTATAGCGGCACAGACAATTCTACTAGGAGCTGTTGAAAAAGGTCTCGGCGGCTGCATGCTGAGTAATATTGACAGGAAGAAACTGTCAGTATCTCTTAATATTCCTGATAAATATGAGATATGTCTTGTAATAGCAATAGGCAGACCCAGGGAGAAAGTAGTAATAGAAGAAATTGAAAAGTCAGAAGATATAAAATACTACAGGGATGAACAACAGGTCCACCATGTTCCAAAACTAAAACTTGAAGACGTAATAATCAATTAGATAATTAATGAAATATCTCAGAAACCAGAAATTTCCCTGATTTTTTTTGCCCATTCTGCTGCTTTTTCTGTTTCACCTTGCAGAAGTGGGCCTTCCCTGTCTTTTACATAGAAGAATTCGGGGCCGGTAATAATTTCTGCTCCTGCTGCCTCAAGTTTTTTGGATATTTTTGCTGCGCCATTCCCGGAAATAAATGTTTTTATTCTCGTATCAAAAGCAGCCGCTTTTATACCTTTTAATTTCCCACCGGTAAGTCCTGCAAGAAAATCCTGCATTTTTTTTGTAGGATTCCATGCAATGATGGGACTGCCAGCGACAAGAAGGTCAATATTCTCCATAGAGCTGGTATCTGCATCAAGGACAGGCAAAGCAACTGTATTATTCCCCAGAGTTTCTGCTATTTTCTCTGCGATTATTTTTGTATTGCCGAATCCGGTATCAAATAGGACAAGAGCTTTCATAGAAGAACTCCTTTAGGTTAATGTATTTTAGTTTTACTCAGAATTAATATATTTTAATTTTATTCAGGTCTTAATCATATTATACAATGTTATACATTATATAATCCATTTAATGTTAAAAACCCATTTTACTCCCGCATTTTTTTAAAAGCATTTATTAATCCGTTAGTAGAGCTGTCATGGGAACTTATAATCCCGCTGCTCTCAAGTTCCGGGAGTATTTTTTTTGCAAGAACTTTGCCGAGCTCCACACCCCACTGATCAAAACTGAAAATATTCCATATATAACCCTGAACAAATATTTTGTGTTCATACATTGCAATAAGGTTTCCCAGAATCCTGGGAGTAAGTTTTTTAAACAATACTGAGTTGGTGGGTCTATCTCCCTTGAAAATCCTGAAAGGGAAGATTTTTTCAATTTCCTCTTTATCCATATTCATTTCCTGAAGTTCACGGATAACTTCTTCCCTGTTTTTCCCATTCATAAGGGCTTCAGTCTGTGCAAAAAAATTAGACAGAAGTATATTGTGATGTCTGCCAACCGGATTATGGCTTATGGCAGGAGCCAGAAAATCACAGGGTATTATTTTTGTCCCCTGATGTATCAGCTGATAAAAAGCATGCTGTCCGTTTGTGCCGGGTTCACCCCATATAACCGGACCGGTCTGGTATCTGACTTCATTCCCGTTACGATCAGTACTTTTTCCGTTGCTTTCCATATCTGCCTGCTGCAGATAGGCAGGGAGTCTATGAAGATACTGGTCGTATGGAAGAATTGCATGGGTCTGGCAGCCAAAAAAGTTATTGTACCATATACCGAGAAGTGCAAGTATTACGGGAATATTTTTATCAAAAGGTTCATGTCTGAAATGATTATCCATCTCAAAGGCACCATCAAGCAGTTCAGAAAAATTATCAAATCCCACAGAGCATGCAATTGAAAGACCTATGGCAGACCAGAGAGAATATCTGCCTCCAACCCAGTCCCAGAAAACAAACATATTTTCAGGGTCTATGCCGAATTTCTCAACTTCTTTTCTGTTTGCGGAGATAGCTATAAAATGTTTTTTTATATATTCTTCATTTTTTGCATTTTCAAGAAACCATTCCTTTGCAGTGCGTGCATTTGTCATTGTTTCCTGGGTGGTGAAAGTCTTTGAAGAAATCATGAAAAGTACTGTTTCACTATCCAGCTTCTTTAATGTTTCAGTAATCTGTGTGCCATCTATATTTGAAACGAAATAAGTATTGATGTTCTTAACCTTATACGGTTTTAGTGCTTCGGTAACCATAACGGGTCCGAGATCAGAACCCCCTATACCTATATTTACAATATCTTTTATGCTTTTTCCGCTATATCCCTTCCAGTGTCCTGAAATTATTTTTTCAGAAAAAGTTTTCATTTTTTCAAGAACCATCCGGATATCAGGCATAACATCTCTGTCATCCACAAAAACCGGGGAGCCTGACCTGTTTCGGAGTGCGGTATGGAGCACCGGTCTTTTTTCAGTTTCATTTATTATATCCCCTTTAAATAGTTTGCTTATGGCATCCCCTAAGCCAAGTTCTTCAGCAAGACCAGTTAAAAGTAAAATTGTTTCTTTGTTAATTTTGTTTTTTGAATAATCAAGAAGTATATCACCGAACCTGATAGAAAATTTTGAAAATCTTTTACTGTCTTTTTTAAACAGATCTTTTAAAGTCTGGTCCCTTATCTCATAAAAATGCTCCTCCAGCTTTTTCCAGCTTGCGGATTTTGTGGGATTATTTTTTAAAAGCATGCTCCCGGCCTCCATATCTGTCTTAAATAAAAAAATCCATATCACATAATATTACCTTAAACATATTGTCTTAAATAAAAAATAATAAATTAGAAATTCAACTTTATTAATTATGTCTTATTTTATTTTTAACATAAAATATATTCTATTGTTATAATGATACCTAAAAGTTTTTACTTTAAAAATAATTAGTGATTAATTTCAAGGAGAACCTCATGCTAAATATAACAGTTCTTGGTGCAGGTTATATGGGAAGCGCAATAACTTTTCCGCTGTCCGATAATAGAAATAAAATTAATCTGTGGGGGACCTGGCTCGATGATGAAATTATTGAATCATCTCTTAAAGGATATCATCCCAGACTGAAGAAGCCTTTGCCCGAAAATGTCAGCCTTTATTACTGGCAGGATATGAAGCCTGCTGTTGAAGATTCTGACATAATTTTTATAGGAGTGACAAGTGAAGGTTTTGTAAATGTCTTTAAAATGCTTCTGGATAATCTGAATGCTGAAAAAGAATATTACTTTTTTAAACTTACAAAAGGTCTTGTGGAATATAACAATAAAGTCA
>DNFX01000180.1 GCA_003486795.1 Actinomycetota bacterium | reverse complement strand
ACCATAATCATTTAAATCATCATCCCTGTAATCACACGGACAGATTATATCAATATCTTTTTCCATAATACCGCTGGCAAGACGACACGGACACGACTGGTATCCATATCTTTTTTCATTTATCAACAGACTTCTTACAAGTTCTTTGGAAAAAGATTCATCTGCATTAAGAAAATAGCCATTTTCAATGGCATCCTTCTTTATTTTATCATAAGTTTTTTCCAGTTCTTTTTCTTCAATATCCATAATTTTTATCATTTCTCCAGTAATTCTCTTATTTTGATTTCATCAAACCCTCTTACAGCTTCTTTATCGTCAACGACAAGAGTCGGAAAGCCACCTGAAGGGTTGAATTTTTTCACCTGCTCGACTGCAAAATCCTGATCACTGCCTTCAAGTAAATCTACATCTACATAATCATATGAGACACCGAGTTCATTTAAAAGATTTTTTGTCTTTCTGCACCAAATACAGGTGCTTAAAGCATATAACAACAGTTTTTTCTTTTCAATTCCATCAACATGTTTTGCATTTATATTCATAAATCCACCTTTTTATTTTTTAGGAAAATATTTTATATCTTAAATAACTTTATCTTTTTTTATATTTGTTATTCATTATTTTCAATGATTATTATTATTTATTTTTAAATAAGAATTAAGATTTTTCGGTTTTTATAACTTTAAACTGAAAGTTCAGGTTTCAGGTAGTTTGTTTTGGAGGCGACATCCGGATTCGAACCGGAGATAAAGGTTTTGCAGACCTCTGCCTTACCCCTTGGCTATGGTGCCGTCTCTCCTGCAGACAGGCTGCAGGAGTGCTGGAGCGGGATACGAGATTCGGACTCGCGACTTTCACCTTGGCAAGGTGACACTCTACCNNAGGATTTGCAGTCCTCTGCCTTACCACTTGGCTATGTCGCCCTCGGGTTATGTAATTATAAAATAAAATCAGTTAAAAGTTAATAGGATGAAAAATGTTTTTAAAATAATCCGGCAATTTTACTTTTACAAAATCTGCACATATTTTCTTCAATATTATTTTCCAGTATGCTATACCCCTGTCTGCCGACCAACAGCCTGCCGCATACAGGACAGAAAGTATTTTCCAAATCATTTGAAATTATATTGCCACCATAAACATATTTTAATCCTGCTTTTCTGCCGATACTGACTGCTTCAAGTATTTTTCTTGTTTCAGTTGCTTTAATGGATGACTTATAACGTGGAAAATATGCACTTATATGCCAGGGTAGTTCAGATGATATCCCTTTTAGAAACTCAGCTATTGCTTCTATCTCTGTTACAGAATCATTAAGGCCGGGAATCAGTAATGTTGTAACTTCAATCCATATATTCTTATTTTTAAGATATATTATATTTTCAAGAACAGGTTTTAATCTTGCCCCTGTATATTTCCTGTAAAAGTCGTCAGTAAATCCTTTCAGATCGATGTTTGCTGCATCAAGATAGGGTGCTATTTTGTCAATTGCCTTTTTTGTCATGTACCCATTTGTAATAAAAATATTTTTTATTTGATGCTCTCTCGCAATTATCGATGTATCAAATGCAAATTCAAAAAAAACCGTCGGTTCCGTATAAGTATAAGAGATACTCCTGCAATCATATTTTAAAGCTTTCTTTACAATATCTTCCGGGTTATAATACCTCCCCATATTCTCAGCTTCCCCTTTTTCTACCTGGGAAATCTGATAATTCTGACAGAAAAAGCATTTAAAATTACAGCCTGCACAAGCTATTGAATATGAAAGGCTTCCTGGCAAAAAATGAAATAAAGGTTTTTTCTCAACAGGATCAATATTTTCTGCAATAATCTGACCGTAATTAAGACTGAAGAGCCTTCCATCTATATTTTTCCTGACATTACATTTTCCATATTCATCAAGTGATATCATGCATCTGTGGCAGCATAAAAAGCAGGATGTTTTTAATTGACTGCTTTGCTTGTATAAATAACTTTCTTTCATTTTAAATGGTGTCGGAAGGGGGACTTGAACCCCCATGAACTATACCGTTCACAAGGCCCTCAACCTTGCGCGTCTACCAATTCCGCCATTCCGACATGTTATCTCGAAATATTTTAAATATTTTTTTGTATTGTTTCAACTTAAATCAATATAATCAGTTAATTACTTCATTATATTGCTAATCCATGGTTTTTAAAAATAAGAATACGTCTTTTGAATTTATACCCATACTGGCATGATTATTAAATAAAAATAATTTTGATTTATCTCTTTTACTGCTCTGCTGGTTTGAGACAGATAGCAAGATGCTCCCATAAATTACCTTTTTCAATCAGCACATCTATATTTTCGTTCTCTTCAAGTTCATTTATCAATTCCAAATCTACAGGAATACTGACCAGATCGATATCTTCATTTTTTAATGCAGATATCAGCAGATTTTTATCTGACTCAAACACTATTCTTATCTTATCTATTTCTGACAAATTATCTTTGTAGTAAATATTTTTTTCAAGAACCATATACTTTTCTTTAATCCATTCAGTTATTTTATATGGTCCGCAGCCGAATGAATCATCGATCAGTATATTGCTGATACTTTCATTTTCCAGCATTTTCTCAGGTAAAATGAGCGTAAATAATCTTTCATAATTCTGAACAGGATCAGTAAAATATATATAAAACTCTGTATCACTTATTATTTTTATTTCTTTTATATTTTTATATCCTGTTTCTTTAAGATTAAGATTTTTATCTGCTATTATTGCCTCTATTGTCGCCTTGACATCACCTGAATCTACCCGCATTCCATCCTGCCAGAATATATCATCTTTCAATGTTATAAATACACTATTGTCAGACCTGCTTATTGTTGTCAGCGATTTCTCCTCTTCAATAAGATCTGGTATATAAATTCCATCTTTGTCAATTTTCCACAGACCTCTTGTGACAATGCTGTTTATATAATTCATAAAAATATTTTCTTCCAGCAAAGGATTCATTGTAGAAGGTATATTATCTGTTCCTATTATTAATTCTTTTTCTTCATCTTCTGGAGAATTTAATTTTATTTTCTGTATATCCGAAAGATAATTCCCGTCAGCAGGATTTATTCTGAGATTTTTTATATTATTATTAAAAGCAACAGCATAAAGTCTTGAAAAAAGTGGCAGAATAAATGAATCTTTAAAAATTTTACTCTGTATTTCATTAGTGATTTCTTTTTTTTCATCAATATCTTTTGCTGATTTCAGTTTTTGTAGGTTTTCGTCAGTAACAGTATCTGAATACCAGTAAAAATTATTACAGTTCTGATTTTCAAAAGTCTCATTAACCGGAATCTTTGTTGAACTGAAATAATTTACAAGTTCATCCGGACTTGAAGTATACAAAGACCACAAAGCCAGTTCATAATTACCGAGTCTTATATAATCGTTATACCATTCGCTTGAAGGATGATTACTTATCCATATATTTATTCCTATTTCTTCAAGATTTTCTTTTATGATTTCTTCAATTTTCTGTCTTGTTGCAGAATTATCATTTGACCCTATAGTAAGATATAATGGATTTTCAGGTCCATATCCTGCAGTCTTTAAATATTCTATTGCTTTTTCTTTGTTATATTCAAAATCTTTCCATATCGGATTGCTGAAAGAAGAATTTTCACTGAAGAGACTGTTTAATACATTATTTTTGTCTTCAAAAAGTTCGCTTACTATTCTGCTTCTATCTATGGCATGGAAAATAGCCAGTCTGACATTTATGTTATTTAAAATATTTTTGTCTTTTTGCTTGTTTTTAATATTAAAAAATAATTCCATATTATCTTCGTACGAATCAACGGTAGATGCTTCTGTGCTTTTTTCGGTCTCAGTGCCTTCTTTAATGTCTGTTTCAAATCTGGCAGGGGATTCAATATCCACACAACCGGTAAATGAAATCATCAACAATAATATAAAAACGCTTATTAATATTTTATATATGATTTTTATTTTATTTTTCAAAATATAATCAGACGTGGTTAAATATAAGATTATAATATTTTAAAATTTCTGCCTTTGGTTTTTATCCTAAATAGGTTTACCGGCAAAAAAACACGCGGCCAGATGTTCTTTCCCGTCTTTACTGTAGTTTTTAAGTACAGGTTCCTCCTTTGAACAAATTTCCCCGGCATTAGGACATCTTGGATGGAATCTGCACCCTGAAGGCGGATTTATCGGGCTTGGAACATCACCTGGCAGTATAATCCTTTGTCTTTTCCTTTCAAGATCAGGATCAGGAATGGGAATTGCCGAAAGAAGGCCCATTGTATAGGGATGTAATGGATTAACATATAACTCTTCTGCATGGGCTACTTCAACTATTTTCCCGAGATACATTACACCTATTCTGTTGCTAACGTACTTGACTACTGAAAGATCATGAGCTATGAAAAGATAAGTAAGATTGAATTCCTTCTGTAAATCGAGCATTAAATTTAATATCTGTGCCTGAACAGAAACATCAAGAGCTGAAACAGGTTCATCACAGATTATAAGTTCAGGTTGAAGGACAAGCGCTCTTGCAATTCCGACCCTCTGTCTCTGACCGCCACTGAATTCATGAGGATACCTGTTTATATGTTCAGGATTAAGTCCTACGGTTTTGAGATATTCCTTGATTCTTTTAATTCTCGTACTTTTAGTGCCTATCTTGTGAATTTCCAGTGGTTCATTTACAATATCTCCGATTGTCATTCTGGGTGAAAGAGATGCATAAGGATCCTGAAAAATTATCTGTATTTCTTTTCTGTATTTTAATAACTGGGAATTTTTGATATTGACAAGATCAGTACCCTTATACCTGATTATTCCACTGGTAGGTTTTATTAATCTTAATATAAGTCTTGCTGTGGTAGATTTGCCACAGCCGCTTTCACCAACAAGACCGAATATTTCACCTTTTTTTATAAAAAAACTTATATCGTCGACTGCTTTAACCGAACCTGATGATTTGGAATAGAAAAATCCTGATCTCAAATTAAAATATTTTTTTAGATTATTTACTTCTAGTAATACTGTATTTTCTTCTGGCATTATTTTAAAATCCCGATAATAAAAATTATATTAATGTTTCTCTGTAATTTTCTCTTTAATTCTTTTCAAAAACCGTATCTATGTCCTCGAAAGTGATCCTGAATAAAATTCCCTTGATCTGAAACACGAAACAAAATGACCCTTCTCTATCTCAATATTCTCCGGATATGATAGTCTGCATGAATCAAGGGCAAATCTGCACCTGGGTGCAAAAGTACAACCTTTGGGGAGATCAATCAGACTTGGTGGTGCTCCCTTTATTGGTTTTAATCTTTCCTTTTTTTCTTCATTTAATTTTGATACAGATCCTATAAGGCCCATTGTATAAGGGTGAAAAGGCCTGTAAAAAATATCATTTACATTGGAGAATTCAACCGGTTTGCCTGCATACATAACCAATACTCTTTCAGCATATTTGGCAATGACTCCAAGATCGTGGGTAATGAGTATGACAGATGAATCTGTTTTGTTCTTCAGTTCCTCGACAAGCTCAAGAATCTGGGCCTGTATGGTAACATCAAGAGCAGTTGTAGGTTCATCAGCAATCAGTATATTCGGGGAATTAGCAATTGCCATGGCAATCATTGCTCTCTGTCTCATGCCTCCACTGAACTCATGTGGATAGCTTTTCATTCTTTTTTGAATATCAGGCATACCCACCATATCGAGAAGCTCAAGTGCTTTATTATATGCTTCTTTTTTTGTAATTTTCTGATGAGCAAGAATAGCTTCCATAAGCTGATTGCCTATTGTAAAAACAGGATTTAAAGAAGTCATTGGATCCTGAAAAATCATCGATATCCTGTTTCCCCTGTATTTTTGTAAATGTTTTTGCTTCAGTTTTAAGAGATCCTGCCCGTCAAAATTAATATATCCGCTGACAACCTTTCCGGGAGGGATAGGGATCAGTCCCAGAATTGTAAGGGCAGTTATACTTTTACCTGAACCTGTCTCCCCTACAATACCCAGGGTCTCACCTTTTTTCAGATCGAAACTTACACCATCAACAGCTTTAACAATACCTGCATCGGTATAAAAATAAGTTCTTAGATCTTTTATATCAAGTAATATGTTATTATTTTCAGTCATTTATTACCTCTTTAACCTCGGGTCCAGTGCATCTCTCAGGCCATCTCCCAGAAGAACAAATCCAAGTACAGTTATTAATATTGCCAGACCAGGGAAAAACATAAGCCATGGTGCAGTATTTATATAACTTAATGATTCTGAGAGCATTTTTCCCCATGAAGGAGTAGGCGGTTGTACACCCAGACCAAGAAAACTAAGTGCCGCTTCCACTATGATGGCAGTACCTACATTCATGGTAGAATAAACAATCAAAGGTGCAAATGAATTCGGAAGAATATGCTTCATTATAATTCTTGCATTACTTGCACCCAGAGCCCTGGCAGCCTCGATATATTCTTTCTCTTTAATTGATAATATAGAACTCCTGAATAATCTCGCAACTGAAGCCCAGCCAAGTATGCCTATTGCAATAAATATATTTAATACACCAGGTCCGAGTATTGTCATTATTGCTATCGCACCCAGTATATAGGGAAATGCAAAAAATATGTCAGCGATTCTCATAATAATAGCATCAGGCACTCCGCTGAAAAATCCTGAGAGAGCTCCCAGAAAAAGTCCTATCGCAAGAGAAATTGAAACCGCGACTACACCGACCAGCATTGAAATCTGAGTTCCGTAAAGCACTCTGCTGAAAATATCCCTGCCCAGAATATCGGTACCGAACCAGTGTGCTGCACTTGGCCCTTCCT
Organism: Actinomycetota bacterium; assembly: GCA_003486795.1. The sequence continues at coordinate 659 of DNFX01000180.1, read as the reverse complement.
GTGAGGCAGTTTTCTCTCTATATATAGGGTCATAAGGTGCAATATATGGAGCCAGTATTGCGATAAGAGCCATTATAATCACAATGGCAAGTCCAATCATTGCAAGTTTGTTTCTAACAAGTCTTCTCCATGCATCTTTATATAAAGAAGATTTACTATATTTTTTATCAAGCCTGCTTTCTTCAGTAATGGATTCTTCAATAATATTACCGAGATCAGAATCATCGATAGGTTGTTTGTTTTTTTCTTCTTTAATCGGGAACATAAACTTATTTATTTTTATTCTTTTTCATTTCTATTTTTTTTAATTAATAATTAGCTTCTCTGCCGCCATATCGTATTCTTGGGTCAAGAATAGCATAAAGAATGTCGACAATAAGATTTATTATTACAAATATAAGTACTAGAATTATGGTACCGCCTATTACAACCGGAGCATCCCTCTGAAGGATTGCAAGGTATATGGTCCTCCCTACCCCTGGCCACGCAAAAATTGTTTCAGTCAGAATGGCACCACCCATCAAGGTACCGAGATCTATACCTATATAGGTTATTACAGGAATAAGTGCATTTTTTAAAGAATGTTTAAAAATAACCCTGTTGTTTGACAGCCCTTTTGCATATGCCGTTCTTATATAATCATTTGATAATACATCAAG
>DNFX01000197.1 GCA_003486795.1 Actinomycetota bacterium | reverse complement strand
CGTCTATGCTCAGAGGTTCTCTTGATTTAAGATTCCTTATAAGATAACTGAGAGTAAGTCCGGTATCTATAATATCCTCGACTATCAGCACATGTTTTCCGTAAATATTTTCTTCCAAATCTTTTGTAAGCTTTACAATTCCTGAATCCGGCTGATTTATTTCGTAAGATGAAATACCAATAAAGTCTATTGAAAAAGGAAGCCGTATATTTCTTATAAGGTCAGTCAAAAATATTACTGCTCCCCTTAATATGCAGATAATTACCAGTTCTTTATCTTTATAATCAGCAGTAATACTACTCCCAAGCTCTTTGACTTTTTTCTGAATTATTTCACCTGGAAATAGTATTCTACCTAAAATATTATCATAATCAAATTCAATATTTTTATTTTTAAAGTCGTCTTTCAATTATTAATTCTATTCTAATAAATTACTCTGTCTGCGCCCTGAATCATACCAATATATGTGCTTCCCCTATTGAAAAGAACTTTATTACCTGCGCCGTCTTTGAATACCATTGGATCAAAAATACTGGTTCTTTCCCAGGTACCTTCAGTTACAGTGCCGTCAAAAAAGAAAAAAGCCTTGCCACTTCCTGTTGTTCTCACAATCATATGTCCGGCTGAATCACCTGAATTTGCAATATCAGTTACCAGAGCTATAACATTATTAAAATAAAGATTTTCATTTGTTTCTCTGTCAACATCAGCAACTCCACCTGTTGATTTTTTATAGTTGTTCAGAGCTTTATCATATTTAAAGTCGGAAGCAAATGATGCAACTGAAAAATCAATTTTTATATCACTTATTGTTCCTCTTTTCTCCTCAGAGGCATCAAGTTTAAAGCTGAATGGTGTCTGGCCTCCTTCGATAAGAAGCCCATTGCTTGTAGCTGCTTCCTTAAGCTTCTTTGATGATGAATAAGCATTATGTGGTGCAACCCTTGAGGAATCCCTCCAGGCATCTTTACCGTCGCTCATATTGGCAGTAATGCTGCTGACTCCGCTTTGATCTCCAAGCGGAGTCAGCACATCCATATCCATATTTTCTATAATTTTGTAACCTTCGGGATAAGTGCCCCAGAAAACATAAACAGGATCAAACATTCTTGCAATTTCGGCATAGTATTGTCTTGCACTTCTAATGGGTCCGATTATATCAGCTTCTTTTGAAGAAAAAATTCCTATTAATCTTGTTATTCCGCCTTCATCTACAACTTCTATTACACAATCCGCCTTATTTAAACCTGACTGGGGTCTTGCTTCTCCAGCATTGTTAATCATTACTGCAAAAGGTCTTGAATTTAAAACTCCGTCTGAAATCTCAAAACCTGTAAGAAGATTTATATTACCTGTTATCTCAAGTTCTGATATTGACTTTTTTGCAGTTTCTTTTACTCCTTCTTCGCTCTCTTTGGTGCTTTCAGTTGTTTCTATATCTATCTTAGTATCTTCAGAAACAGCCTCATCCTTTTTGCAGCTGACTGATAAAAGAAGCATGAAAGACATAAGTATAACCAAAAATGCAATAATAGTAGTTTTAAAAATTTTTACATTTTTATTCCCTGTTTTCACGATACCTCCACTAGATTTAATGTTTGGGTTTGCTAATTTTATTTTAATCCTATTAAATTTTTAATTATTATAAATGTAAAAGCGCAAAAATAAAATGATAAGCTGAAAATAAGAAGCGATTTGATAAGCCCTGCTGAAGAGGAATCGACATAGCTGACTTCAATTTTTGGAGATTTTATTTCCTCCCGTGAATATAAATTCAACTCATCTATTTTAGTTTTATTAAGGAATACATTTACAATTCCATATGGTTTGTTTCTTATAACCGGTAATTCAATATCCTGTTCTATATTGAAATCAAAAAATATTTCATCTTCTGTTTTATTTAAAAGGATATCGAGATCTTTATCAGTAAAAAGATCAAAAGATAAACTCGAATACATATCTGCCGCATTTGCAGAGATGACCGGCATTTCTTTTGTTATTATTTTTTCATATTTATAATTATTATAAACCCATTCAAGTAGTCTTAACGTATCATAATTTCTTCCATATAAAGAACTCCCAAGTACGGCACAGATAAGCTCTGTATTTTCTTTTTCAGAGTATGTGATAAGGCAATAGCCAGCATTGTTTGTATATCCTGTTTTTATACCTTTAATAAAATCACCATCCAGGAGAGTATTTGTATTTTGTATTTTTATCTCTTCCCCGTTTATATGTATTTTTGCTTCTTTTAATGAAACCATATCCCTGAATGTTGAATTTGCCATACAGTATTTGGCAATTTTCACAAGATCTTTTGCGGTTGAATGGTGCCCGGGACTATCGCTGTCAAGTCCGTTTGTATTTTCAAAATTTGTATTTAATGCTCCTATTTCTTTTGCTTTTTGATTCATCAGCTTGACAAATTCCTTCTCGCTGCCGGATATATGTTCTGCAATAGCAATAGTAGCATTATTATTAGATGCAACGAGAGCAGCTTTTAAAAGATCTTCTATGGTGATTTTATCATTTACTCTGAAATATATGCTCGAAAAGTTTCTCCCTCTGGCGTTTTCAGATATTGTTGCTATTTCATTCAGGTCATCTATTTTTTCAAGTGCAATTATTGCTGTCATGATTTTTGTAATACTTGCCGGATAAATAATTTCATCGGAATTTTTTTCCCATAATATTCTGTCTGAATTAAAATCTTCAACAATTGCCGATATCGCTACAGTGTCTATATATTCTCTGGGGATGTTTTTCTTATTTTCATCAGCATATAAAGGATTTAAAACAAAAAAATGAAAACCAGGAAAGAATAGAAATATTATTACAAAAATAAAATATCTGGCAGGAAACCTTTTTCTTGTTCTTTTTTGATTTTTATAACTAAAAGCTCTAAGATGTAAATTCATTTATATTGTTCTAGAAATGCTCTGTTGTTTCTTTTAACCATTAAATGTCTTAAGTTCGATAACAGCATCTCCAGTTCTTTTATTATAGAAGAGGCTTTTTCGACTGATTCTTTGCTACCTGACATTATAACCGGGAAAACTATCTGATGGATAAAAGAAGATTCCCTCTGGGAAAAATTGTCAAATAGTTTCAGATTTTTAGGTTGAATACCATATTTTGATAATTCAACTGCAATTCTTATTATTTCAATTTCTGAACTTTTTATGAATTTTTTATCTTCAATTTCTTCATAATTCACTACATTTTCATCAACCAGCTCCTTTAAAAAAGATTCTTTGATTTCCAGTTTCTTTATTATGTCTTCCATGGTGATGAAATTATCTTTTAAAGAAATATTGCTTTCTTCAATCAAATCAAATTTTAACTGCTTGATAATATCTTCATTGTTATAATCAAGTACAAAATCTACAGAATTTATTTTTTCCCTGATAGCACTAAGAGGAAGATAATACTGTTTCTGCATTTTTAAGATAAAATCAAGCTTTATAATATCTTCCTTAGTATAAATGCGATATCTGCTCTGCGTTCTTTTTGGCGATATAAGACCTTTGGACTCAAGAAATCTTATTTTGCTGGCTGAAATTCCCGGATAATATTTTTTAAATTTTTCCACCACTTCACTGATGGTAATATAATTTTTTTTTGTTTTCATTTAAATAACTTTATTCGTTATTCAAACAAAAGAAATAAAACAAATATTTTCCTATCTGAATTTTGTCACCATTTTCTAGGTATTTTTCTTCAATGATTTTTCCATTTACATATACTCCGTTTAGGCTACCCATATCAACAATTTTAAAGTATTTATCTGCCTTAATTATGGAAGCATGTTTTCTGGAAACTGTGATGTCATCAAGAAAAATATCTGAATCTATTTCTCTGCCGATATTAAAATAATCTTTATTGATTGCAAATATTTCACCAATATTTGTACCTTTCAAAACTAAAAGACCGGCATTATCTTTTTTAACAAATTCTTTTAACTGATTAAGAGTTTCTTCAGTAAGTTCTTCTTTTATTTCAATCTTTTGCTCAATAATAGATTCTGTTTTTGGAGAAACTTTTTTATTTTCATCTTCGATTTTATTTTTATTACTGTCCATATCAAGAATAAAGTCAGAATAATAATCAGATAAGGCTTTTTATAAAATTAATTATATATTGCTTGAAAATATCAAAAAAGCTTTCATCTCTTGATTCTATATAACATCTTATCAGAGGCTCAGTTCCGGACAATCTTAAAAGTGCCCAGGCATTATTTTCCATTAATAATTTTACACCATCTTTTGTTAAAATATTACTAATTTTTACATTTTCAATTGAATTATTTTTCATTTCTTTAAAGTTATTAATAATATACTCCATTTTTTCTCTTGGTACTTCCATATCTATTCTTTCATTGTAGAAATAACCTAGTTCTTTATTTATTTCATTAAGATATTGGGAAAGACTTATATTGTTGAGATTTGTTTTCAAATAACTTTGTATTTCAATAAGCAAAAGATTGGCTACAATACCGTCTTTTTCCGGTATATGTCCTTTTATACTTAAACCTCCGCTTTCTTCTCCCCCTATCAATACATTACCATTTATCATTTCTGCAGCAATATATTTAAATCCGACAGGAGTTTCAATCAAATTAATATTATATTTTTTACATATTTCATCTATCAGATGGGTAGTTGCAACAGTTCTTACAGCTTTTAATTTACTGCCTTTATTTCCTTTTACAGAACACAGATAATATAATATTAAAGCTATTACATTATTAGGACTTAAGAAAACACCTGTTGAATCGACAGCACCAAAACGATCAGCATCACCATCAAGTGCAACACCTATGTCAAATTCTTTTTCAAGAACTATCTTTTTGAGCTCAGTAAGATTTTTTTCTGAAGGATCAGGCAATTTTCCTCCGAATAAAGCATCCCTTTTATTATTTAAAACCCTGGTTTCATTAGCTGAGACATCATCCAGTATCTTCGGGAATATGTTCATACCGGCTCCGTATAGCATATCGGCAGCAATTCTTAATCCTGATTTTTTAATTAATCCGAAATCAATAATTTTTCTTATCTGTTCATAATAATTTGGGTAATCATTTAAAATAATAATATTTTTATCTATGCTTTCCGATGAATTTCTTAAATATTCTCTGTTATTTATAAAATAATTTATATTTTCTTCAATATTTACGGTTATCACATCAGTTGCAGGTCCTCCATAGTTTGGAATAAATTTAATTCCATTATATTTCGGAGGGTTATGACTGGCAGTAATCATTAAAGCTCCATCTAGCCCCATATCAAGCACATTAAAAGCAGTCACAGGTGTGGGAATACTTTTTTCAGATAAAAATACCTTAAAATCATATGCACTCAGTATCTTTGCAGAAAAAGCAGCAAATTCTTCTGACAGGAATCTGTTATCATAACCTATAAAAATTCCATTTTTATTCTCATTTTTTTCATTCAGATATTTTGCAATAGCATTAATAACTATACATAGATTCTCAAAATTAAAACTATCTGCAATTATATCTCTCCAGCCGTCAGTTCCAAATTTTATTTTATTCATATTCTCTCTTTTGTTCTGAAATAATTAATAATTATTTATATGGCATAATATAAGATAATGAGTATCTTTATGCTAAATCAGCTGGCATTTTCCTAAAATGAAAATTTTTAATTATAATTTTCCAAATGGTCGGGGCGAGAGGATTCGAACCTCCGNNACGCCCCGAAATAAACATTGTTATTTTAAATTATTAATAACTAATAGTAAAGATTATTAAAATTATGAATAAAATAATTAAAATATCGTAACATTTGATTATTTTAAGATTAATAATATTCAGATTTGAAACTTCTTTTCATAAGATATGCTACTGATTTTTCCACATTCTCATTTTTGTATATGATATCATAAACGCATTTTATGATCGGGAGTTCTACTTTAATTTTCTCTGACATTTCATAAACGGCTTTTGTAGTTTCTATACCTTCGGCTATCATATTCATGGAGTTCTTTATAGTATTAATGTCTTCTCCTTTTGCAAGCCGTTCCCCGACAAGCCTGTTTCTGCTTGCATTGNNCCATTCCGGCAATACCTGCAAAAGTCCTGCTTCTGGCACCATATTTTTTTCCAAATCTCTCAAGTTCACATAGCCCTCTTGTTATAAGGGAGGCTTTGGTATTGGATGCATATCCCATTCCATCTGAAATACCTGCAGCTATTGCTATAATATTTTTGAGCGCTCCGCATAACTCAACGCCCACAATATCATCATTTGTGTATACCCTGAAATAATCATTTGAGAAAATTTCCTGAAGAGTGTTTAATATTTTTTTATTTTCTGAAGAAATTGTGGAAACACTGGGTAATTTTTTTAGAATTTCTGAAGATATATTAGGACCTGAAAGAGCAGCTATTTTGTCTTTCAGATTGACAGGTAAGGCTGCTTTTAATATCTGGGAAATTCTTAAATTTGTTTTGTTCTCTATTCCTTTTGCTGCACTGACAACAGCAAAAGTTTCGCTGCATGATTTTTCAAAAAAATTTTTAAGATCTAATGCCACATTTCTTACGAATTTCGAAGGAACAGCAAATATTAATAAATAAGGCTTTATTATTTCAGAAATTTCATTTATTTTTTTTGTTCCAAAAGCATGTATTGAACCTGCAGTAAAAGTATAATTACCTATAAATTTTTTATTGGTTCCGTATTGGTTTATTTCATCTGCCACATCTTCCTCAAAAGACCATATATATGTACGGTACCCTTTCTGTGACAGCATCAGCGCAAGTGTAGTTCCCCAACTACCTGACCCAATTATTAATATTTCTTCCATTTTTTATAAATACTTATTGATTTTTATTAAATTAAATATAAAAAAGATTTAATATTTAAATTTCAGCATAATCGGAGTACCATTAAACTCAAAATTTTCCCTCAGCGTCTTTTCAATATAATTTTTTATATTGGTCTTTGAAGAAATATCCATATTTGAAAATACAAGAAAAAAAGGTGGGTTGGTTCCGATTTGTTTAATAAATTTAAGTTTATATTTTTTCCCTGAGACATATATATAGCTTGAGCTTTCTTTCTGCTTGAATATATTCATAAGTTTGTTTTCGGGAATGATTTTTTTTCTTTCCTGAAGAAGAATATCAATATATTTAAATATATTTTCTATTCCTTTATTTTTTAATGCGCTTATATTTAAAAAAGGAATGTAATCGGCAAAATATAGCTTTCTGTAAAGCTCCTCCATTATTTTATTTATAGTTTCTTTGTCAGATATATCTGTTTTTGTGAAAATAACAATGACGCTTGTTCCGTTTTTCAGGCATGTATTTATTATATTGATATCCTGTCTGGTTACTTTTAAAGTACTATCGATTAAAACAAGTCCTATCTGAGCTTCTTTTATTATTCTTAAAGTCCTTAACTTGCTGTAATATTCCAAATCTTCTTCGACTACTTTGTCTCTTTTTAGGCCAGCAGTATCAATAAACCTATAGTTATTTCCTTTATGGGTTAGAATACTGTCAATGGTATCTCTGGTAGTTCCCTCTATTTCATTGACAATAACTCTTTCCTCCTTTATCAGTGCATTAAAAAGCGTCGATTTTCCTGAATTGGGTTGCCCCAGAATGGCTATATCCGGAACCACTGATTCTCTAACTAAGTTATTATTTATTTCTTCATAATCAAGATTTTCTGTTATTTCATCAAGGAGATCACCAATGTTTATT
>DNFX01000255.1 GCA_003486795.1 Actinomycetota bacterium | reverse complement strand
AAAAGTCAGTTCACTTTCAGTAATCTGGTCTGTTTCAATTTTTGAAAGCAGTGTCTGCCAAATGAATTTTTCAATTTTGGAAATTGTCGGCTTTTTCAATGTTCTTATAGCTGCTTCGACACTGTCTGCGAGCAGCACAACAGCTGCTTCCTTTGATCTCGGTTTGCCTTCTGTATAGGAATAATCAAGTGGTGTTATTTTAGCCTTGTTTTCCAGCTTTAAAGCCTGTACATAAAAAAAAGAAATAAGTCCGTTCCCGTGGTGCTGTGAAATAATATCTATAACAGCCTGAGGAAGATTCAGTTCCTTGGCTTTTTCTATTCCTATTTTCACATGGGATTTTATAACAGATACAGACATGCTGGGTTTTAAGTCATCATGTTTGTTGTAAGCCTGCTGATTTTCAATAAAATATTCCGCCTGATCAATTTTTCCTATATCATGGTAATAAGCCCCTACACGTGCCAGGAGAGGATTGGCGCCGATTTCCCTGCAGGCTGTTTCCGCCAGGTTCCCTACATTAAGTGAATGGCTGAATGTTCCCGGAGCCCTGCTGTGCATTTTTTTCAGGATTGGATTGTTCAGATCTGATAACTCAATAAGGCGGAACCTTGTCGGTGAGTTAAGTACATGTTCTATTATCGGAAGAACGCCCAGTGTGAGAATACCGGAAATAAAACCGTTAAGGAATGCAATTCCGGAAGAAACAAGGAGAATTACAAATCCGTTATTTGTAAAAAATAAAAGCGTATTAATAAAAAATACATTAAACAATCCTGTTTTAATTCCCGCTATAATCAGGTCAATTCTTGTTTCAGTATTTCTTATGCTCAGGACGCCGCTTATGCCGCTTAAAAGACAGAAAATCGCAGCAAATGGTGAAAAATTAACCGTGACAAGTACAACATAGCTCATGATAATGGCAAAAAAAATACCTGCGGATTGTGATACTACAAGAGACAGGACTATTGCAAAAAGAGGCGCGGGGATCAAAAGCGCATAATTGAGCCATTCAGGGAGACTGAATAGCTTGAAAACAATAAGCGTGTATATAAAAAATATTTCTGCAAGAATTAATAGCAGTGCGGTATCTCCCGGAACTGATTTTTTTATTGCACCTGGAATTGAAAAAAGTATATACGCTAAAAAATATATTGATATAAGATACATTATTACTGCGGTAATTTTTCTGTAATTTGTTTTTGTAACCGTTGTTCCCATTGAACGGATAATTTCCATATCCTTATCAGTTATAATAAAACCTTTTTCAACTATGACATCGCCTTTTTTAATACTGCTGAATACAGGATTTGTATTTAACAGAACTCTTTCTCGTTTTTTCTGTGTCTCCTCAAAATCATAAACAAGATCAGCAATCAGCTGTTCATCTTTATTTGACGCAGTATTGACCATTGCTGAGGCAAATTTTTTAACTGTTCCTCTTGTAAGTGCTTCTGCAAATTTTATATCCTCTTTTTCACGTCCTCCATCAACCCATCTCCAGATTTCAAAAAGCTCATTAAGCTGATAATTACCTGTTTCACCATTGTCAGTGACTATTATTCCTTCATTCATTACAGAATCAAGAATTGTCCGTGATATTTCCAGAATGGATTTTGCAGAAGGCTTTTCATAAAGATGAATCAGCATATTCTTTGTAAGTCCGGGGAAACGTGATAGAAAATCCGCAAATCCTGTTTCAAGTTCCTGAGGCGATTTCTTTTTTTTAAGATATTCATTGAATCTTTCAGAAAATAAGTCAAAACTGGAAACCGCTTCTTCAGTAATTTCATTATAAATCTTGAAAACAGGAGTGATGTTTCTTTCAAGATCATAATTCATTTTGGAAGTACTTTTTCTGTCTATATAATCAAAATCATATTCAGCGATGATGGTTCTTTCCGCAACCTTCCCTGCTTCATAATCTTTGATTTCCCTGTGATAAAGGTATGAATCCGCTTTTAAAAACAGAAAAAGGAGAATTGAATTAACCAGCAGGGTTAATAATAAAACAGCAACATGAAGATTGATGTTTTTAAATAACCGGAGTATTTTTATCTGAATCTTTTTATTTTTCTTTTTCATATGCATCAATTATTTTTTTTATTAAAGGATTTCTCATTACATCTTCACTTGAAAAGAATGTAAATCCAATTTCTTTAATACTTCCCAGCAAATTTACAGCATGAATAAGCCCGGACTGTTTTTTATTGGGAAGGTCTATTTGTGTTATATCACCTGTTATGATGGCACGTGATCCTTCAGATATCCTTGTGAGAAACATTTTCATCTGTTCTTTTGTAGTATTCTGAGCTTCATCAAGAATAATAAAACAATCAGAAAGACTTCTGCCTCTCATATATGCAAGCGGAGCTATCTCAATTGCCCTGGTTTCTTCAAGCTTTGCAATCATTTCAAATGGTATAAGCGATTCCATTGCGTCATAAAGCGGCCTTAGATAAGGGTTTATCTTCTGCGCCAGATCACCGGGTAAAAAACCAAGACTTTCGCCTGCTTCAACGACAGGCCGGGTAAGGATGAGTTTTCTCTTTTTTTTCTGAAGTAATTCACTTAAGGCCCTTGCGACAGCCAGATAGGTTTTCCCTGTTCCGGCAGGGCCGACAGCAAATATAATGTCAAAATCAGAGAAGTTTTTTACAAGTGATATCTGATTATAACTTTTCGGATAAACCCGTTTACTGCTTCCGGGAATAATAATTTCAAGATTCTCTATTTCATCTTTTATCTTTTCTTTAACACCGTTGATCTGCTGATAACTTATGCTTGAAAAAATTCCTTTTATCAGATCGTGACCCGGAGTACATCCGCGCTCTGTATATTCCTGCAGTTTTTCTATTATTTTGTAAAACTGTGACTGCTTTTCTGTGTTATCAGAGGAAAAATATATTTCATTACCTATGGTGTAAACATGAGATCCCAGTAATTCTTCAATAAGCCGGAGGTTTGAATCATTAAAACCGCAAAGATCGGTAAGTTTTTTATGGTTATCAAGCACAATTGAATATTTATCTTTCAAATTACTACCTTGAAAATTATTCTATAAATCATTTTATTATAAAGTCAAGCTGTGAAATAAGATATTGCTATAATGATATTTCATCGTCTGAAATACTGATTTTTGTTTTAATTTCCTTTATCGGATTCCACTGCATCATAATAGTGGCATCAAAGTTCCATCTCCATTCAGGAACTCCGCTTAAAGGCTGATAAAGTTCCGGTGAACCGCTGTATGTAACTGAAAAATCCCAGTCTCCCAGATGATGAACAGCTTTTACATCCAGTTTTTTCAGCTTGAAAAATGATTCATAACGGTCCTCCCCGTTGTCAAAAAAATTAAAAGATTTCATAAGGTCTTTGAATGGATTTATCCACTCCTCTCCAAGCTGATCAGCATAAGACGGGATATATCTGTATGTATTGTTGTTTTCTGAAATTGAATTAAAAGTAAAATCAAGGAATTTATGCACTTTCAAATCAAATCCTATTTTAAAAAGCAATGAATTCTCGGTAAATTCCTGTAAATCCATTACCCATGAAGAAGAGATATTGGTTTTATAGCGAATCCGGTTTTTCCATACAGGCATGAAATATTTTGTAATATCAATTTTGGCTGAGAATTCTGCGGGGACAAAACTCTCATTATTTTCTTCAACCCAGCCGTATCCCTCATCATAATATTTTGGATACATTCTTTTCGCTTTGTATTGAGTCTGAAAAAACCAGAGATTCAGCAGTGATGTCATTTCAAGCGGCGACTGCTGGGGAAACCCGTATATGTAATTCTGTTTGAAAAATATTTCATCATATAAAAAACTTATTCTTCCTATAGTTTCTGCGCTATCCCATTCATCATTATAACCGCTGTAGATATTGATTTGCTCAAGATATGTATTGTTGTCATAAGATAGTTTTTCTTTCCATGTATAATCTCCCGGAACCCAGTTGTCTTCTGTTTCTTCATTAAATATAAAAATAAAAGTTGATGTCAGCGGACCTGTCCTTATGATATTTTCATTTTCAACTTTCTGAAGCAGCGGAGGTAAAATGGTTTTTACCCTGAAATGCTGAATCTGATTCCAGTCTGAAAGATATTTCAGATTAAAATCCGCTTCATGCGCGGTAAAGTATTCTTTTTGAAACGCAAAAAATGAATCTTTATAAACAGGATTCTGATTATCATCCATATAATCAAATTCTTTTTTAATAAGGATTGTATCAATTTTGTAATTAATAAATGACTGATCATAAATATCATATTTATAAAGCGGGAAAGTAGTAAAAAGTGATTTATTCTCAATTTTTAAATATGAGGCTTTATAATCCTGAAGGAGAAAGCTTTCCCAGGCAGCATCAGTAATTGAATCAGATCTGTCATAGTGATTGCGGTAGTCTCCTGTTAAAAGGACTGTACTGCCGAAAGTCAGCAGGTCTTCATACAGCTGTGCTTTATAATTGATGTTGGCAGTCCCATAGGTTCTGACTGCGGAATAAGCCTGCTGAAAACTCACTTCTTCAGGTTTTTCCCATTCCGCATAATTCATGGTTTCCGTAACTGACATGCTTGGAGAAATCGCATATGTCATTTCATGATAAAAATAATCGCTTTTTTTAAATAATTTTACCTGCGCATCCTGCATTTTTTCGTTTTTAATCAATACCGGCACATGAGGGCCTTCATAGGCAGACCCGGAATCAGACGCGTGAGAGGAATCAGCAGCAGTATTTCCGCGGACATTCTTCAGCAGCTCAGGCGATATAAGAACTATGCTATCCGGCCGATCTGTTTTTTCAATTGCCGCATTTTCAAGCGGGGATTCATACTCTGCGGAAAATAATTTGCCTTTAACAGTAAGAGATAAATCAGGGAATTTATAATATTCCGGATAATAAAAGTATTGTTCAGGATAGAAATATTCTGTTCTGGCACTGAATGGAATATAGTTATCAAGTAACGGATCTATGCCTTCAAAACCGGCTGTTACCTGTTTTTTGTTTTTCCAGTTAAGAGAAAAATCAATTTTGGAAATATTGATTTCTGTTATCAGTCCGTCAAAAATCTTTTCAGTAGTTTTATATGATCCGTGAAAATACCACCATAGTCTATCCATGAT
>DNFX01000133.1 GCA_003486795.1 Actinomycetota bacterium | reverse complement strand
CTTAATATAAATGAAGGTGAATTCTACTGCCTTATGGGACCAAATGGATCAGGTAAAACTACCCTAGCCTCAATAATTGCTTCGATAAGACAACTTACAACTGGGGAAGTGAAAATTTTTGGCAAAAAACCTGAGCAATCTAAAAAACAGATAGGCTATATCCCTCAGGAAAATTTTTCGGATCCTAATCTGACAGGACTTGAGAACATATATTATTTTGCCAGAATGCTTGGATATTCCAATAAAGATGCAAAAGCTATTGGGCAGGAACTTTCAATAAAGGTGAACAATTGTTTGAAACAGATGAAGGTTATAAGATCTGTTCCGATGAGTCATCCGAAGTAATTCCTGAAATTGTAAGGTCTATTGAGAGCAATGGTTATAAAGTGCTTCAGATAGGTTCTGTTATACCCTCGCTTGAAGACGTTTTTTACAAGCTGACTGGTAAAAAAGTCAATTAAAATTTCAGACCCTAAGATAAAAAAATTATTTAGTTTCACCTCCTATCTGGGAATGTTTTGTTTTCTAATTGACTCTCCCTCCATTAAAATCTGGTATGAACTGTGGGCCAGTCTGTCGCCCTTTGTTGGCAATCTTCTAAAGAGAGGAATACCTCTCCTGCAAAGAAATTTTTCTTAACATAAGCTACATTGTTTCCAACAATAGGTTTTCCGCGAGGATGAGCAGGTTTGTAGGATCTATAGTACAAACATAAGCCGACTAAAGGCAAGAGTGACAATAAATTCCCAGGCTACCCTGTATTTTTTAGTAACAGTGTCCCATATCTTTCCAAGTCTTCCAAAATCAGCCTGGGAATATTTTCCGGGATCTGTATCTGGCAGCCTTACAGTTATGTTTTTATCCAGGTGGCTAAAATTAGCCTGTCAGTAAAATATTATTTGACAAAATTAATATATTGGCAATATACTTAAAACTCTCTTGTGTGTAATGATATTTTAAGTATGAGTTCGGATCGGTTACTTTTCGATTACCTCTCGAAAGAAATATTATGAAGCTTGGAGAATTTAATATTTGCATAGGAGGTAATAATGCAAGGTAACAAACTATATGTTGGAAATCTTACTTATTCTGTAACAGAAGAACAGGTTGAAAAACTGTTCGGAGAACAAGGCCAGGTAAACACTGTAAATCTTATCGGAAATAAAGGTTTTGGTTTTGTTGAAATGTCTTCTGCAGAAGAAGCTGAGAAAGCTAAAGAAGCTTTGAACGGAGTGTCATTTGAGGGTCGTACTTTAATCGTTGATGAAGCTCGTCCACAGAAAGACAGACCACAGAGAAGTTTCGGCAGTAAAAGGTACTAATCTAAACACAAATAAATTTTTCCGATATTAATCAATTGGATAAATTTATTTATATATTTTAGTTCTGATATTAATATGACTTGCTATTGATACTAAAATCATAAATGATTTTAATTGAAAACGGCAAGTCATATTGTCTTATTATACGAGGGGTCTGATATGTCAAAAGTTCTTAATTATTTTATTACTGACGATAAATTAAAAATATATTATCACAAATGGATCCCCGAAAAAGAAATCAAAGGAATTCTGCTTATTGCACATGGAATGGCTGAGCATAGTGAAAGATATGATGATTTTGCAGAATTTTTAAATAAAAATTCATTTGCTGCATTTGCCAATGATCACAGGGGGCATGGAAAAACAGCGGGCAGTCCGGATAAAGTCGGTTTTGTTTCAAGTGAAAACGGTTGGGAAATTATAGTAAATGATTTTCTAAAAATGAAGCAGGTAGCAAAAAATCAATATCCCGTTATACCTTTATTTGCTTTGGGGCACAGTATGGGTACATTTATATTAAGAGATATTGCACTGAATAATGACGAGCATATCTCCGGAGACCTGAAAGGAATAATATTATCCGGTACAGGGTGTGGTCTCGGACTGATGGGACAGATAGGAAAACTTATATTCAAATTGGAAATCAGTAGAAAAGGAGCAGATGGGAAAAGTAAGCTTTTAAATGATATGTCCTTTGGAAAATATAATAAAAGTTTTAAGCCAAACAGAACTGAATATGACTGGTTAAGTACCAATAATGAGAATGTAGACAAATATATAGAAGATCCTTACTGTGGCGGAGTCTTCAGTGCTTCTTTTTTCAGGGATCTTGCTTATGGGATTGAAAAAGTAAACAGTTTTAAAAATATAAAAAATGTTAATAAAAATTTACCGGTTCTTCTGATTTCAGGAGAAAAAGATCCTGTAGGCAATTTTACCAAAGGTGTCAGAAGAGTATATAAAGATTATTTAAGGGCAGGAGTGTCAGATATCCAGATGAAATTTTATGAAGGATTTCGTCATGAGATATTGAATGAAACCGGAAAAGAAAAAGTATACGAAGATATACTTGACTGGATGCAGAAGAGATTAATCAGGTAAAGATAATAAATGCCTGATTATTTTTCTATTGACATGCTGGCTATTATTGAAACTTCAGGATTATTGCTTTCCTTAAAGACAATATCCCCCATTTTTACAGGAGCTTTTATTTTTATCGTTTTCAGTTTCCTGATGATCGTAAAAATATTTTCCTTCGGTACTGCGATATTACTTCGGACAGGTAATCTGGAATAATCTTCAGAATCTATACTGATAGTTGTGGTCAGGATCCTTGTGGGATTAAATATTTCATTTTCGGCAAACAGTATACCTTTTTTGCATTTATTTCCTGAAATGGAAGAAATTCTGAAATTATCAATTGTCACATCAAGAATGCAGCCTTCCGGGCAGCTTATACATGTTAATTTTTTATTATCCATTTTTCTTTTTTAAAATTCTAATTATTTAATAAATTTTAAAATTAATTCTGTTAATTACCAGCAAATTTTTGTTAAAGTCATCCAAGGTTTATTGATGCCTTCAAGTCAGAGCCGGAATGCATATCAATCATATTTTTAAAATTATACTCTGATATATTTATTCTGATAAGCTCACCCGGGAAAACATATCTTAATTTTTTTGAAAACAATACTTTTTCCGACATACCAGCTTTAGAACTTTTATTATATATATTTTCCATATTATTCTGACAAATCTCAAAATTTGCATTTTTAAGAGGTATTTTTGCTCTTACCCATAAAGATAAATCTCCAAATGAAGTGATTTTCTGGGGAATTATCTGGGCAACATTATTGCCAGGAGATATTTTAATCGATAAATTCCCCCGGGCTGCTTTTCCATTCAGATAATCAAAAGCTTTCAGGGCAGCAGTAAATGCATCCTCTGTGACATTATCAACAAGGTCGTTTACAAAAAGAGAATTTCCACATGAAAAAACTCCGTCAATATTAGTTTGAAATCTTTCATCTATTTCCGGTCCCTGTGTGTTTTTATCAATCAGTATACCGGCTGTTTTTGCCAGCTCATTTTCCGGTATCAGACCGACAGAAAGAAGGAGTGTGTCGCATTTAATCTTTTTCCCAGTTCCTTTTAAGGGTTTCAGGCCGCTGTCCACCTGTGAAATTTCAATGGACGAAAGTGCGTGTTTTCCCTGTATTTTCGTAACAGTGTGGCTTAAATATAAAGGAATATCATAATCATCGAGGCACTGAACAATATTTCTCTTCAGACCTGTTGAGAAAGGCATAAGTTCAAAAACTCCAAGGACATCGCAGCCCTCCAGTTTTAAACGTCTTGCCATTATAAGACCGATATCTCCGGAACCAAGAATGACTATTTTTTTACCGGGAAGATATCCTTCTATATTAACAAGTCTTTGTATAAAACCTGCTGTAAAAATGCCTGATGGCCTGCTTCCGGGAATCATAATCTGCCCTCTTGTTCTTTCCCTGCATCCGGTTGCAAGTATCAGGGATTCTGAATTTATATTTACAAGGCCATTGTTTTTGCTGGTAGTAAGCACACTGATTTTTCCGGAGTCAGTAGTATTTAATGATAATGCAAAAGTATTCCTGACTATTTTTATTTTTGTTCTGCCGATCATATCTATAAGTCTCTGGGAATATTCCGGTCCTGTAAGCTCTTCGTTGAAGATTCTTGTTCCAAAACCGCTGTGGATACACTGTGGTAATATTCCGCCGAGATAGGATTCTCTTTCTACTATAATTATGTCCTTAATTCCTGATTCCCATGCTTTTATTGCAGCCGACAATCCTGCCGGACCACCGCCTACTATTGTCAGACTGCAATTTTGATTTTTATATTCTTTATCTGTTATTATCATAAGCTGCTAAATCTTGTATTTTGCAATATACGAATCTTTACCGCATTTTGTTATTTTTTCAAAAGGGATATTCAGTTCCCTTGAAATTATTCTCATTACTTTTAGCAGGCAGTAACCTC
>DNFX01000022.1:6791-6917 GCA_003486795.1 Actinomycetota bacterium | reverse complement strand
ATTCCTTATAACGGCAAGCTGATTATCGTTTAACTTGCTTACGTCAATATCTTCAAGATAATATTTGCCTGATGTAGGTGTATCCAGGCATCCTATAAGATTCATCAGTGTTGATTTTCCTGAGCC
>DNFX01000022.1:0-6776 GCA_003486795.1 Actinomycetota bacterium | reverse complement strand
CAATCTGTTCGATTCTTATTATATTTTTTGTCATCTGATAGCCTGAATGTCCGTTTAATACAAATAAATTATCCCTAAAACGGGCTGCTTTATTGAAAATAAATATCTTTTTTTTAATTACTTTATCTGGAAAGAATATTTGTTCTTTCACTTTCCGGTTTAATCAGAAATATTTCTTCCCCTTCTTCCAGTCCGGATATTATTTCAGTGTTTTCGAAATCACTCACACCTGTAGTAACTTCTTTTGTTATGAATCCGTTTTTGCCGGCAGGGTCGGGAAGATAAACAATANNTTCAAAAATACTTATTGAAGGAACAACAAGAATATCACTGTTTTCGCTTATAAAAATTGTTACATTTGCGCTTAGTCCGTACATTAACAAATCTTTTTTTTCATCAGTAACTTTTATTTTTACCGGAAAAGTTATAACCCCTGCCAGATTACTGGAAATTTTTGATACTTCCTTAACTTCACCCGTAAAAATTTCATCTGGATAAGCATCCAGAGTTATTTCTGCTTTCTGTCCGACTTTTATTTTAGATATATCTGATTCTTCTATATTTGTTTTTATTTCAAATTCATCACTGAATACTGTTACTGCAGCAATTCCCGGAGAAAGATATTCCCCTTCGGTAAAACTGATATTCTGCACTATGCCGTCAAAGGGCATTATTATTGATGAATTTTCAAGGTCCAGTTTTGCAATCTCAAAATTTATTTTTGCAATGCTTACCTGTATTTCTGCTGTGTTTATGCTTTCCAGTGCAGCTTTTATCTGGCTTTCAGCCTGTTCAAGGCTCGCAAGACTGTTCCAGTAAGCGACTGACTGGCTTATAAGTGCCTGGTTATATGCTTCTTCTGCATTTTCACTTCCCGAGCGTGCGCTTGCTTCTGCCTGATCTATTGCGGAAGCTGCGGAATTTATTGATGCTTCTGCTGCAGCTACTGCACTGTTATATGAAGCCTGCGCATTTGCGACTGCCGATTCGTACTGGGCAAGCGCTACTCCTGTAAGCCCATTGTTTTTAGCAGTACTGAGCTGGTAATTTGCCTGTTCAAGAGCTGTTTTTGCCTGAGTGATTGTCTGGTTATATGAATTTTGTGCATTAACCAGAGAAATATTTGCTGTCTGCATAGAGGCAGAGCCGATGTTGTTTGCATTCTCAAGAGCTGTCAGTGCGCTTTTAACCGACTGGGCAGCCATTTCATTATTTCCTTTTGAAAGCTGTACGGCAATATGATTTGCATCAAGAGCGTTCTGATAATTAAGCTTTGCCATTTTAAGAGAACTTTCAGCAATTGCAATATTTTCTTCAGTCTGGCTTATAAGAAAGCCGGTTCTTCTGCTATCTATTTCTATTAGCACATCTCCTTTTTTTACAAGGTCACCTTTTTTTACTGATTTTATTACCCTGCCGCCTGATGGTATTGAAAGATTCTTATATTCAGAAGAATCCACATTTCCTGTTGTATCTACAATTTGTGAGATAGTACTTTTAACTACTTTCACAGTCTCAGCTGAAGCAACTTCCTCTTTACATGCCGTAAGAGATGTGCCCGTAAAAATCAGGATTGCTATTAAAAAATAATAAAAAATTTTTAGCGATGCTTTAAATTGTTTGACTGTATGTTTTGCTTTATACATGTCTTTCACCCGTTATCCAGTATGACTAAAATATTAATAACAAAATTATATTAATAACAAAAGTTTTTATAATTAAAATAGCTCGATAAGGAACAACAGACAGAAATTTATTTCTGATACAGGAGAAGTTATTTTTCCAGACCATCACTCCCATTATCAAGTGTGGCGATTTTTTCCAGCAGTTCTCTGGCAAATTCTTTTATTTTTTCTGCCTTGAAAATAACTGCTCCTTTTTTTCTGTCTGCAATAATAAAAAGATTGTCTCCCGGATATATTTCAAGTAATTCCCTTGCGTCCTTCGGGATAACTATCTGCCCTCTTTCACCGACTCTTACTGTTCCAAAAACCTGGCTGTCTTTTAATTCCATATGATTCTTTCCATTTTTTCAAATTAATATATTCCGGAATGCAACAATACAAAAATCATATTTTTCATATTAATTAAATTAGTATGTATAAGTAGTTTATTATATTTTTAAATGAGTATTTGTCAAAAAAAATTTTTAGTATTTTTAGTATTAATAATCTTAAAAAATTTATTTTTTATATTTTAATATTTGTGGTTTTAAAATACTTGTTTTTTTTGCTAATATTAAGTTTTTTGAATAATATGTTGAATATAATCAAATAATGTATTGTTTTTAATGAGCAGAGATGAAATTATTTTAAAAATATGTTGAAAGGAAAAAAGATGAGTGAGTTTACCGGTATTATGGATATTCATGCAAGAGAAATAATCGATTCAAGAGGAAATCCGACAATTGAAGTAGAGACATTTCTTGAAAATGGTGCAGTAGGAAGAGCTGCTGTACCTTCAGGTGCTTCAACAGGAGCATTTGAAGCTGTGGAATTAAGGGACGGGGACAAGAAAAGATATCTTGGCAAAGGTGTACTGAAGGCAGTTGAAAATGTAAATAACTTCATTGCTCCTGAGCTTGAGGGATATGATGCAATAGATCAGAGGACAATCGACAAACTAATGATAGATCTGGATGGTACGGAAAATAAAGCCAAATTCGGAGCAAATGCAATTCTTGGCGTATCATTATCAGTTGCAAAAGCAGCTGCATTTGCCCTCGAGCTTCCTCTTTACAAATATATAGGAGGGGTAAATGCCCACACACTTCCTGTACCAATGATGAACATCCTGAATGGCGGAAAACATGCAGACAATACTGTCGACCTTCAGGAATTTATGGTTATGCCGGCAGGAGCACCTGATTTTTCGGAAGCTCTAAGAATGTGTGCAGAAGTATTTCATACCCTGAAGTCAGTACTGAAAAAAGACGGGCTTAACACAGCTGTAGGTGACGAAGGAGGTTTTGCTCCCAATCTTAAAACCAATGAAGATGCAATCAAGTATTTACTAAGAGCTATTGAACAGGCAGGATATGAAGCGGGAAAAGATATATTTATTGCTCTTGATCCTGCTGCGACAGAACTTTTCAAAGATAATAAATACCATCTTGAGGGAGAAGGTAAAATTCTTTCAATTCCTGAAATGGTTGATTATTATGCTTCACTTGTTGACAAATATCCGATTATATCTATTGAGGATGGTATGGCAGAGGAAGACTGGGACGGCTGGAAAATGATAACCGATAAAATCGGCAGCAAAGTACAGCTTGTTGGCGACGATCTTTTTGTTACCAACACAAAAAGACTGGAAAAAGGCATAAAAATGGGAGTAACAAACTCTATCCTTATAAAAGTAAACCAGATTGGTACCCTGACAGAGACACTGGAAGCAATTGAAATGGCAAAAAAAGCAAATTACACTGCAGTGGTATCACATCGTTCCGGTGAAACTGAAGATACTACAATCTGCGATGTGGTTGTCGGAACCAATGCAGGACAGATCAAGACAGGTGCACCTTCAAGAACAGACAGAGTTGCAAAATATAATCAGCTGCTAAGAATAGAGGAAGAGCTTGATGAAGAAGCTGAATACCCTGGACTGAAAGCTTTCTATAATATCAGAAAATAAGGCACAGGTTTTTTAAAATAATATATCTGCAGGTTCTGGTTAATAATTAGACCTGCAGATAAGCAGAATTATTTTATAATAATTGATTTTGACAAAATGCTTTCAACTCACTAACATTTGTTTTGAAAGTATTTATATAGATTAATTATATTTTTAATGTTCTTTTATATTTTAAGATTAAAAAAGGGTTTCTTAACCGAATGAAAAGGGAAGTTCGTTAGATTCGAACGCGGGCCCGCCGCTGTAATCGGGACGAAACCTGCATTATGTCACTGCCTTTAATTATGAATACAGGCGGGAAGACGCAGGGATTAGGAAGAACCGAAAGCCAGAAGACCTGCCTTTTTTAAAAAATATAACTTTCTTCGTGGAAAGAGAAAGGATTATATATTATTAACTATAATCCTTGATGTTTTTACTTTTCACGTAAAAGCAGCAGGGATTTTTTTATTTGGCAATTATCTGAATGGAAGAAAAAATGAATACATCTGAGAAAGAAAGCGAGAAAAAACTTTTTTCATTGCTGGAAAAAATTATAGGCAAAGTCGGAGTTCCGGACAGCAATGCAGTAAATGAAGCACAGAAAAAGCTGGATAATCTTACAAAACCGAGAGGCAGTCTTGGCAGGCTTGAAGAACTTGCAAAGCAGATAGCCGGGATAAGCGGAAGGATAATAACAGGATTTGATAATAAGATTATTTTTACCATAGCCGGAGACCACGGAGTCACGGAAGAAAAAATAAGCGCATATCCGAAAGAAGTAACACCGCAGATGGTATTCAATTTCCTTAATGGAAAAGCAGCAATAAATGTTCTGGCCCGTCATACAGGGGCAAGAGTCATGGTTGTCGATATGGGGGTATGTTTTGATTTTGAAGATCATCCTTTTTTAATCAGTAAAAAAATAGGCTACGGCACCAGAAATATGGCGCAGGAACCCGCAATGACCAGAAAAGAAGCCATTCAAAGCATCTTGGGGACGTATAATTTGGTCCCCGAAAACAAGAAAGGTTCAGGCACGTGCACCGATATAATTGGAACTGGCGATATGGGAATCGGAAATACCACTGCCAGTTCTGCAATAGCTGCCGTCATTTGTAAAACCGATGCAGGAGAAGTCACAGGACTGGGTACCGCACTGGATGAAAGAGGACTTCGAAATAAAATAAATGTGATAAAGAAAGCAATAGAATTAAACAGACCAGACCCGGAAGATGCAATTGATGTACTCTCGAAGGTGGGGGGTTTTGAAATAGGCGGAATTGCCGGTCTGATAATAGGAGCAGCAGCAAAAAGGATTCCAGTAGTAATTGATGGTTTTATTTCAGGTGCAGGAGCTCTTATCGCCCAGAAATTATGCCCCAACTCAAAATATTTTATGATAGCTTCACATCAGTCAGTTGAAAAGGGACATGCCGTGATTCTTTCTGAACTTGGTTTAAAGCCTTTATTTAATCTTGATTTAAGACTTGGGGAAGGAACAGGGGCAGCACTGGGAATCGGATTTGCGGAGGCATCTCTGAAGATAATGAATGAAATGGCAACATTTTCTGAAGCAAATGTCTCTGAAAAAACAGAATAAAAATTTTTTAAAACCTGGGATTACAGACATATATTATTTTATTAATATTTAGCTTGGAGATTAAGTGTTAACTGTAAACACCAAGTTTAGATAGTACAATATATTTATAATTCTTAAATTGCTTTCCAATAATTATTTAACGGAGAATTAAAATGAGCAGAATATTTTTATTGCTGGGTGGTGCAAGAAGCGGAAAGAGTTCATATGCCGAGAAAATGGCTGGGAAGATGTCCCGAAATGTTGCATATATTGCAACATCAGAAATAATAGACGAGGAAATGGAAAAAAGAGTCCTTGTACACAGAAAAAGACGTCCATCCACATGGGAAACATACGAAATTGAAAACAGATATCCTGTCCTGGATGATTTTGAAAAAATATTCAGCCAGATTCTGAAAAACAAACATGACGTTGTAATAATTGACTGTGTAACCATTCTTTTGTTCAGAATAATCCATGAGTTTAAAATAGATGAGTCAGATATAATAAATAGTGAAATCGAAAAACAGATAGAGAAAAAAGTAAAAGCATTTTTCAGCGGACTGCTTGAAATGCTCAGGAAGATTTCCTCATCAAAAAATATAGATTTCATAGTAGTTTCCAACGAGGTCGGTATGGGGATAGTTCCTGCATACCCTCTTGGCAGAATTTTCAGGGATATAATGGGGATGATAAATATAATGATATCTGAGAATGCAGATGAGGTTTATTTTTTTATTGCCGGAAATAAAATAAGGATTAAGTAGGATGAAGATTTTTTTAAATTCACTGGGTTTCCTTACCATATTCAGAATTTCCAGAAAGGTATATGTAAACGATAATTTATTTTATAAAACACTTTACTACTTTCCCCTGGCTGGATTTCTAATAGGCATATTCTGTTCAACAGTTTACTTTATTTCCGGTTTTGTATTTCCCGGTTTTCTCTGCCTTATTTTTACTGTAATTGCTGAGGTCTTTATATCCGGAGGAATGCATCTTGATGGATTAAGTGATACTGCCGACGGAATTTTTTCAGGAAAGGCCGGCAAAGAAAAAATCGTTGAAATCATGAAGAAAAGCGATATAGGAGTTTTCGGAGTCATATCACTTGTATTTTTATTAATTTTAAAGATCGCTCTTCTTTACAGTATTTTTTCCATTGCATTTAAAAATATTGAAACAATAAATCTGCAGAATACAATTAAAAATACCACCGGTATTTCAGATAATATCCATGAATACTTTACTGTCCTGCCTTCATTTAATATAACGCTTCTGATTAATTTTGCAGTTGTTTTCTCACTCATGCCTGCAATTTCAAGATGGACCATAAATCTGCAGTTTGCCAGATTTGGAAGATTCTCTTTCCCCGGAAGTATGACTGAGATATTTTTAAAGAAAAAAAGTAAAAAGATTTTCATAATTCCATCCTTATATTTATTTTTACTGGTCATAATTTCAAATGCAGCAGCCGGATATTTTCTTAAAGAAAATTTTCTATTCAATAGTTTCAGCCGGCTTGTTAAAAATTATTCAGAATCCGGTGGGAACCTGTTGTTTTTCTGGGTTATTCCTGTTA
>DNFX01000059.1 GCA_003486795.1 Actinomycetota bacterium | reverse complement strand
TACAAGCTTGATTTTTATGATAGATTTTTATTGCATATCAAAAATCTTTTAAAAGAAAACAGAAATATAATTATTACTGGAGATATAAATACTGCACACAAACATATTGACCTGGCAAGACCAAAACAAAATGAGAAAAATACGGGTTTTCTGCCAGAAGAAAGAGCATGGATAGACAGGCTTATTTCAGCCGGATTTACTGATGCNNATACACCTGGTGGGATTACAAGACAAGATCAAGAGAAAGAAATGTAGGATGGAGGCTGGATTATTTCTTTGTAAGTGAAGAACTTAAGAAAAATATAATAAATTGCAGTATAATGTCAGACGTTACAGGTTCAGATCATTGCCCTGTTGTTCTTGAAATATCTTACTGATGCTTTATTTTATTTATAACTTTAATTATCTTTTGGTTCAGCCTCAATATTTATCTGTTTAAGCCCCTCTATTTCATTTTTAAGGCTTTTTTCTATTTCATCTATTGTTTTCTCTATCTCTTCCGTACTAAGATTATCTTTGAATTCCAGATCTGCATTTAAAAGGATTTCAGTAGGTGAAAGATGCATGGTTTTTATATTGACTATGGAATTTACTGCTTTATTTTGAGAGATCAGGGAAATTATCTTTTCATATATTATGGGAGAAGCGGCCTCTCCTATAAGAAGGCCTTTTACATCACGAATTAAAAAAATAGCAAATATACCAAGTAATACGCCTATCAGAATAGAACCTATACCATCATAAATTGCATTTCCGCTTAATTTAACCACTACAAGAGTCAGTATGGCTATTAAATTACCTGCAATTGCAAGTATGTCACCAAACCAGAGATTGATAATAGTTGGTTCCTTTATATATTCCAGTTTATGGAAAAATCCTTTTTTTATTTTTATGGCTTTGAGCAGGGAACGGAAATATGCAGAAGAAAAAAATAAATTAATCAACTGAAAAATTAAAGAAATACCCAGAATCAGAATGCTCAGCCAGAAATTTGATAGTGTTCCGGGATCTCTCAACTTGCTTATGCCCTCTCTGACTGAAGAAGTTGCACTGACTGATAAAATAAAAACAGCGCTTAGAAATGCCCAGAAAAATTTTTCCTTTCCATAGCCGAACTGATGTTTTATATCAGGTGTTCTTTTGCTACTGTAAACACCGACTAATAAAAATATCTGATTGGCAGTGTCAGCTATTGAATGAAATCCTTCCGCTATCATTACAGAAGAATTTCCAATAATACCAAATACAAATTTAATGGCAGCAGTAGCCAGATCCCCCAGAATCTCTATGTAAAGAATTTTCTTGTTCTTTTTTTCTGTCATATCTTCATCCAGCTCAATCTGTTTTTTCGAGACTTATATTTTACCCAATTATAGCATATGATTTAATTACATTTATTTCGCCAATCAGTCCGAGATTATCTTCAAGTATTTTTGGGACAAATCCTTCTCCAATTCCCTGTATCTCATGGAGATCCGGTTTTCCCCCGCCAAGGGCTGCAGACTCTGATGGTTCTACCACAGACTATTCTGACATTTCTG
Organism: Actinomycetota bacterium; assembly: GCA_003486795.1. The sequence goes on along the minus strand of DNFX01000059.1, from coordinate 4,179 downwards.
ATATTTATTTTTATATTATTTTATGACTTTGTGATTATTGAACTGATGATTCATTCGTTTTTAAGGCTCAACGTAAATGGGGACCAAATTATACGTCCCCAAATATGATAATAAAAATGTAGGCTGGTATTTTGACAAATATAATGATTTAATGTCTCAGTAAAATGCATAATAAATAAAAAAGAACATTTTAAAAATTATTAAGCATGCTGAAAAAAAATAAAAAAAATAATACAAGTTCAAACATCAGAGCCATATTGCGCTCGCTTGCCCACAGAAACTACAGGCTCTTCTTTTCAGGGCAGCTGGTTTCATTAAGCGGAACTTGGATACAGGTAGTAGCAATGAGCTGGCTTGTATACAGATTAACCAATTCTGCATTTATGCTTGGGCTTGTAACTTTTTTAAGCCAGGTACCGAGTTTTTTATTTGCGCCTTTTGCCGGAGTATATATTGATAGATGGAATAAACATAAGACACTTATTTTTACTCAGATTGTTTCTATGCTACAGGCATTTTCACTTGCAATATTAACTTTGACCGGAACTATACAGGTATGGCATATTATGCTTCTCAGCATTATTCTGGGTCTTACAAATGCCTTTGATATGCCGGCTAGGCAGGCATTTGTTATTGAAATGATCGAAGACAGGAAAGATCTTGGTAATGCAATTGCGCTTAATTCTTCGCTGGTAAACATGGCAAGATTGATAGGACCTGCTCTTGCCGGAATTATAGTTGCAAAATTCGGTGAAGGGATCTGTTTTACTATAAATGGCATTACTTTCATTGCAGTAATAATTGCACTTTTATTTATGAGAATCAAAACAGTAAAACTTGCAAATACCCGCAGAAACACAATTACAGAATTTAAAGAAGGATTCAGATATTCTTTCGGATTTCCTCCCATAAGAGACCTGCTTATTTTGCTATCTGTGCTTAGCTTTGCAATAACGCAATACACTGTTCTGATGCCAGTTTTTGCAAAAGATATACTCAACGGAGGTCCAGATACTCTCGGATATCTGATGGCTTCTACGGGAGTAGGTGCTCTGGCCGGCGGGATATATCTTGCTTCAAGAAAAACTGTTCTGGGGCTGGGGAAAATAATGGCTGTTTCAACTTTTTTATTTGGCATTACAATAATGATATTTGCCTTTTCAAGGCACTCCATGCTTTCATTGATTTTTCTGCTTTTTGCAGGATTCGGTTTCATAGCAATAATAGCTGCCAGCAATACTATATTACAGACAATTACTGACGATGATAAACGCGGTCGTGTAATGAGTTTCTATACAATGGCATTTATGGGAATGGCTCCTTTCGGCAGTCTAATCGCAGGAGTAATTGCTGACAGAATCGGAGCTCCGCTGACAATTATGATAAGCGGGATAATTAGCATTATATGCGGAGTTATATTATCATTAAGGCTGCCAGCATTAAGAAAATTGACAAAACCGGTATATATTAAAAAAGGAATAATTACTGAAGTAGCACAAGGCCTGCAGGCAGCAGCTGATCTGGAAAGCATCCACGAATAATATTAACTGCTTTTTATTATGCTTAATGAATATTTTCCACCAGCTGGACTTTCAATCCATTAGGATCTTTTATATAAAAAAATTTAATACTGGGATTTGGCTGAAAAGGTCCACTTTCAATATCAATTTCTTTTTCTTTTAAAAACTTTATCTTTTCTTCTACTGATTCTATTTCAAATCCTATTGAAATATCATCTCCGACATTAGTTTCACTTTTATTTATATCAAATATCAGTTCAAGTTTGGTCTCACCATCCCCAAGAAATGCAATCTCGATACCGTTTCCTGCCTCAAGTCTTCTATTAACACGTAAACCGATTGTTTCCTTATAAAATTTTAAAGACTCTTCCATATTTTTAACATTTAATGTAGCCCAGCAGAATTTCATGTTTTTCTCCCTGTGTAAAAAATAATGTTTTTAATAAAATTATATATTATTTTAAGCAAAGCTAAAAACTCAGATTTAATTAATATTTTTTGTGAAAAGTTTATTAAATAAAAACATCTGCTCAGAAGGAAGACAGATGCTGATTTGGCTGAAATTTAGGGGCATATTAAGTTTATCAGAATTTATTTTACAGTNNTGATTTGACTGAAATTTAGGGGCAGATTAAGTTTTTTAGGATTCATTTTACCGTCTTTATTCTTCTGCTAATAACAATAAAAAGTACGGCAGCGATAACCGCTGTCATACTACCAAAGTAAAAAGGAACTCTGACATTAATATAATTCCACATAAGGCCTGCAATAAGAGAAGAAAGGAAGCTGCATATACCTATAGATGTCTGATAAATTCCAAAAGCAGTACCTGATTTTTCAGCAGGAACCAGAAGTGATATATATGCTTTACTGACACCTTCAGTCAATGCCATGTATATTCCATAAATCGGAAATAAAAACCAGATATATAGGCTTCTGTTAATAAAACCGAGAAAAAAGTATACAATAGCAAAAATAAAAAAGCCCATTGTTAACACTTTTCTAGCACCTATTTTGTCAACGATAACTCCTGCCGGAACAGAAAATAGAGAGTAAGTCAGATTAAAAAGGACATAAGCAAAAATTGTAAATTTTATTGTAAGTCCGAGGTCCTGAGCTCTCAGTATCAGGAAAGCATCAGAACTGTTTCCTATCGAAAATATTATGCTTACAAATAAAAATGTCTTAAAAGGGTGGCTGACATCCCTCCATCTAAGTTTTAAATCAGTAAAAGATAACGGACTTTTCTTTTTTTCCTTGACAAAGATAATTAGTAAGATAACTCCTATTATTCCTGGAATTATCGCGATATAGAAAACAAGCCTTAAGTTATCATTAAATATTGCAAGAAATAATATTGCAGCCAAAGGACCGAAAACAGCCCCCAGCGTATCAAGCGCCCTGTGAAACCCGAATGATTTTCCTCTTATGTTTTCAGGGCTGCTTTCAGTAATTAAAGAATCCCTTGCTGATGTCCTTATCCCTTTTCCGAATCTGTCCAGAAATCTTGCAATAAGAACAAAAGGCCAGATATATGACAGACTGAGTACCAGTTTTGAAAAAGTAGATAAAGAATACCCTGCAACAGCAAATGGTTTTCTTTTCTGAAACCTGTCAGAAAACCATCCTGAAAAGACTTTGAGTATTGATGCAGTCGCCTCAGCAATACCTTCAATAACCCCTACAATTGAAACAGGAGCTCCGAGAAAAGTTGTAAGAAATATCGGTACAATAGGATAAACCATTTCAGAGGCAAAATCATTAAAAAAGCTTACCCAGCCCAGAGCAAATACATTTTTCGGGATATTAAATTTGTTTTTAAGTCTGTTTACTTTTTTTTCCAGCAACTTCTTTTCAATTTTATATAATTCTTCTGTAATTATTTTTATAAATTTAATAAAGATTCCTGTTTTTTCAGAAATTTTTTAAAAATTTTTATATTTATAATTTATTTTTTTAATCATTTATTTCCAGATTAAGATTTAATAATTTTAATTTCTCATGATTGTAATAATCATTTTTATGCAACCCAAGCCAAATGAATAATATTTTATTTTCCCTATTTTAATAATCGTATATCATTTTGTCCATTAGCCGTAATAAAATTGTTAAAGATAAATTTGGGGTGAACCCCATTTTAAAACTTTTAATAACCTGCTTCCTATCTTTAGAGAAACAAAACTTTATAAGTTTTGCAGAAAAAAATATCTGGAGCCAAATTATACGTCCCCAAGGACCAATTATTTATCCAAATCATATTTTTGTTATTATTTTTATTAAAAAATACCGTATTGCCAGAACCGGATGAGCATAAAGCATTCTTGGACCAGAATATCTCATCACACTCTTTATTTTATTTCTCTTATCGTATGTATAACAATGTATGCTGCATTTGGAACAGGCAGGTTTATTATCGCCATATGGGCATTTATCAAGTTTCAGAAATGCATAATTCGTAAGCTCCTCGCAATCATTACAGGGAATTGTAAAAGAATCATGGTTTGCTTTACAGTAAAGATTTATCATTGCTTTTACTGTTGCTTTTTCAATGGCAATTCTTCTTTTTGTTTTTATTTTTTCTGCCTTTCTTTTAAATTTCTCTTAGTTGTTTTTATATTTTTGATATAAACATACCTAATCAATATGATAACGATAAAAA
>DNFX01000046.1 GCA_003486795.1 Actinomycetota bacterium | reverse complement strand
ACATTGATTTCGCCGGCGGAATGATTAATTTTGAAGCAAAGGGTTTTCAGGTAGATTACGGCATATCAAAAGAAGGCGACAAACACAATATCGAAAGATTTCTCCCCTTTGTAAATGGCGGGGCAATGCTTGTAAAAAAAGATGTTTTTCTTAATGCAGGCGGATTTGATGAAGATTTTTTTGCATATTATGAGGATGTGGACCTAGGCTGGAGACTGTGGGTGCTCGGATACAAAGTAATCTTTGCGCCGTCATCGATTGTCTATCACATGCATCACGGGACTGCAAAAGCCTTCAGCGAAGACAAGCTCCGATACCTTAAGGAACGCAATTCCCTCATATCTCTTTATAAAAATTACGGAGAGCAGAGTCTTTCAGGTATTCTTGCTGCAACACTTTCCAATATTTTTGCAAGGATATTCATAGATTTTAAATTTGATTACAAGAACTATTATAACTTTGACATAAATGATAAAAACCTGGCTGAGCTTTCAAAGAAAATAGGCGATGAAATATCACTGCTTAAAATCGATCCTGAGCCCCTGAGCTCTCTTATGGCAGTAAAAGATTTTCTGGATAATATTGAATTGCATAAAAAAAAGAGAGATTTTATACAATCAAACAGAAGGCGTGATGATAAAGCAGTATTTACTTATTTCAGAGGGCAGTTCCTCTCAGTTTCAGGCGATGAAAATTACCAGAGACAGCAGATAAACATGCTTTCATCTCTGGGCATTTATGATATTTTTAATAAAAAAATAAAAAGGACCATACTTCTTGTTTCAGATGAAGTAATCAATAAGGAAATGGCTGGTCCGGCAATAAGGATATGGAATTTTGCTTTGGTTCTTTCCCGCTACATGCATGTAATCATAGCAAGTCCCAGCAAGCCCGACCTGCCGGATATGGAATTTGAAGTTTGCCAGTATTCCGACGATATATCACTCGGGAGACTTGTCGAAAGAGCGGATATAATTTTATGCGGAGGCACCTCTTTTAACAAGTTTAAAAGCCTGAAAAGAAAAGATAAATTCTTAATCCTTGATATATATGATCCGTATAATCTGGCAACTCTGGAGGAATACAGCTCAAGACCGATAAAAGAAAGAATAGGAATACACGAGGAAGTCGTAAAAACTATAAATGAACAGCTTTACTGGGGAGATTTCTTTTTATGCGCTTCCGAGAGGCAGAGAGATTTCTGGCTTGGTATGCTTGCTGCCTTAAACAGGGTTAATCCCATTACATACTATGCTGACAGTACTTTAAGAAAAACAATAGATGTGGTTCCCTTCGGTCTGCCTGATAATAAGCCTTTACATACCAGAAAGGTATTAAAGGGGGTCATTAATGGCATACGTGAAAATGATTTCGTAGTAATATGGGGCGGGGGGATTTATAACTGGTTTGATCCTCTTTCGCTTATAAAGGCAATGAAAATTTTAAGCGAGAAGAGAGACGATATAAAATTATTCTTTATGGGCATAAGACATCCGAACCCCATGGTCAAGGAACTGTCTCTTGTAAATGAAACCGTAAACCTCGCAAAAAGCCTGGGAATATTTGAGAAAAATGTTTTCTTTAATTTCGGATGGGTAAAATATGACGAGAGAGAAAACTATCTTCTTGAATCCGATGCGGGTATCATAACCCATCCTCTTCATCTTGAAACAAGGTTTTCATTCAGAACCAGGGTACTTGATTATATCTGGGCAGGCCTGCCTGTGATTTCAACAGAAGGAGATTTTTTCAGCGATCTGATAAATTCTGAAAAAATCGGAATAGTTGTAAAAGAAAAAGACCCGCAGAGTATTGCTGATGCCATAATAAAAATCGCTGACGACAAAGCCTTATATGAAAGTATTGTAAAAAATCTTTCCAGGATTTCAGGAGAATATAGCTGGGAAAAAGTATGCGGACCGCTTATCAGATTCTGCCAGGACCCGGTAATCAGTGCAGTAAAGGACATAGGTGAACAATCTCATGACAGTAGTGGCACTCTTTCTGCATCAGCAAGGGGAAAAAGAAGAAATCTTATATCAAAATTTTTCCATCATCTTTCAAAAAGCGGCCCCAGAAAAACTTTAAATTACGTTTCAAACTATTTAAAGCAGAAATAATTTAATTTCCATCCAGTCATTTATAGATTAAAAGAGTAAAATTCACGTGAATTATCGGAAGATTTTAATATTACATAAAGATATTAAATTAAGATTATGCCATGCAGATTTTCAGGAGGTCTCTCTGGCTGTTTCCAGTTCTCTCTTTTTTCTTCTGTCCAGATATGGTCTTAGAGCATAGATAATACCTCCAACAATTCCCGGCACCAGTATCATAATCAGCACTGCTATGGAGACAATTGTTGCAATATTTCTCTGCCCGCCAAGAGCCCCGACAAGAACAACGAAGGTACCTTCTCTTACTCCTATACCACCGATGGATACTGGTATCATGGTAAGTATTGAACTTATCTGTATTATGAATATATATGCAATCAGGCTCAGTTCGGTTATCCCGAAACCCTGGCTGCAGAAAGAATAGTTAAGGGTGAATGTAAATTGAAGAAGCATGCTTAAAAGAATGGTTATAAGCAATATAAGTTTGAATCTTCTGAAATCCTTGAAAGTATTATACATCTGCCTGAGCTTGTCTTCCCATTTATGGAGAAATTTAAGTTTTCTGAAAACCTTATTTAGCCGGAAATAATCCGGAAAAAGCATAATCAGAATAATCAGAATTGCTAGTGCAAAAAATATCAGTATCATTATTATCAGAATATTATTGGAAACATTCAAATTTCCCAGTTTGAATTCTACATGTGAGGTCCTTAAAAATCCTATTGCAAGTGCGAAAACCAGATAGATTATTGAGCTCATTACTCCTGTCGTTCTTTCCATTAATACGATGGAAGCTGCTTTCATGCCCGAACTGTTTTTTAGTTTTGAAGTGTCATAAATTCTGTATACATCGCCGCCAATGGAAGTAGGCAGAAAATTATTAAAGAAATAGCCGACCAGATAAGAACCAAATAAAAAAGGCATGGAAGCTTTTATATGCTGGGTCTTTAAAAGTATCTGCCATCTGAGCACAAGAAAGTAAATTCCAAGCCAGTACATTAAAAAAGAAAGTCCGATAAGCCAGAAATTTACTTTTGTGCTGGAAAGGTAAGAAATAATTTCTGAAAAATTACTGAATTGCGTTTTGAAAAGGAAAAATAATATACCTATACTTACAACTATCCTAAGTACTATAAAAATTCTGTTCTTTAATTTTTTCTTATCTATATTCAAAAAATACCGGGCTTTTTCAAAAAATATTCTTCTTTTAAAAAATAACTTATAAATTATAAAACAAAAAGCTTTTTAATTAAACAAGCATTATGCTTTTCTGCTTTTTACCACTCTTGCCGGCATGCCGACTGCTATGGAATATTCAGGAATGTCATCGTTAACTACTGCTGCCCCGCCAATTATTGAGTTTTTTCCGATGTTTACCCCGTCAAATATCAAAGCTTTTGCTCCGAACCAGCAATTCTCTCCGACATAGATTCCTTTGCATGCAGTATCCATTTCTGTTGCCGGTTTGTCTGCAGAATCATAAACATAGTTGCCGGCGACAAAATAAACATAAGCAGCAATCATGGTATCTCTGCCGATTTCAATCTTCTTTCCGCTGAATATGTCACAGTTAAATCCCAGATTAACGTTTTCCCTCAGAATTATATCCCCGTCTTTGCAGCTTAATATGGTATTTCTGCCGATAAATACCCCGTCTTCAATGATTATGCCGTCATTCGTATCGCCTTTGGCATCAAGCATGCAGTTATCATCAATTACTACATTATTTCCCAGAACTATTTTATTGGGATGTCTGAATACTATATTCTTTCCGAAGCTTACGCCTTTTCCGACTTTTTTTAGCAGAAATCTGTAAAAAATTCCTCTCAGAAATATTCCTGCAGCTCCGGGACAATTAGCAAAGAGACAAGTGATTATTTCATATTTTAAAAAAGCAAAAAAACTTCGCTTTCCGACAAAGAAATCACAGTATTTTTTGAATTTTGAACCACCCGATTTTGTAAGTGATTTGGATCTTACTTTTTCGTCTATTTTTTTGGAATAATTTTTTTTATCTTCTGAAGTATTCCGGATACTTTTATTCTCTTCCATATTATGGCTCCCTGCCTTTTATTTTATTTTTAAATAGGTGATATTGAATTTATTATCAGTATTACGTAAAAATTATCAGATAATAATAATTTATGATAAGTAAATTTTACCGATTTGCTTTAATTATTTAAAATATTAAGTAAAATATTAATTTCAATGATTATTTAAAATATATTTATCTTTTAATAATAACATAAATTATAAACCGGTTTAAATTTTGTAAATAAAAATAAATGGCAAAGGCAAAAGTTTTTTTTAAGAAAATCGGCAGCGTATTTATTTCACCTGAAATCACAAATGATAGTAGGTCTTTAAATCTTTTTTACAAATATTTTCTTGGCGGCATACTTGTCAGATTTCTTTTTATGCCCTTCTTTTTTCAGAGGGATCTTCTTTCAACATATCAGAGAGCAGCAGATACTGTTTTTAACGGAAATATCGGATCGGATTTCCAGCAGTTAATAACCAATATCATACATTCAGTATATTTTCTTATAATGAAAACAATATTTCCTTTCCTTAATTCTTACAGGGATATACTTTTAAATCAGGATACCTGGATTTCCTGGGTAGAATTTGTGAAAAGCGATAATATATTCCTGATACTTACAGTTTTTAAATTTTTATATTTTATTTTCGATATGGCATGCATTTTTGTAATCCTGAGACTTTTTTATGATGGAGATGCCCAGAAAAAATTAAAGATATTCAAGTACTGGATGTTCAATCCCATTGTAATTTTTGTTCTTTATCTTTTTGCAAGGCATGATATAATCGGTCTTTTTGTGACCCTGCTGGCTTTTCTTCTGGCAAAAAAGAAAAGAAAATACTGGGCGATACTTGTTCTTGCAGTCGCAGTGGCCATAAGATTTTTCCCGATAATGGTACTTCCGATACTTATAATATATCTTGCCGAAAGGAAAAAGGATTATTTCATAATGCTTGCAATAGGGCTTTCAGGTCTTATCTCCATTGAAGCAATATCATATATTGCTTTCGGTAAAAGCGTTATATTTTCACTTCTTAATGCTGAACATTTCAATTATATTATTTCCTCAAAGATAGAGCTAATAGTCCATGACAGAATATTCATATTTTTAGTTGTATACACAATAATTATCCTTAGTTTCATAAAGCTTAAAAACAAATCTTTCGAGCTTTTAATGTCTTACTGCGGAATAATATATCTCTCGTACGTGGCACTGTCTTATTTTCATCCGCAGTATCTTTTATGGAGCGTTCCTTTCGTTTTGTATGTGGCAGGAAAGCAAAAGAATCTTTATTATTTCCAATGGATTCAGTTTGCATTCCTTATCGTAGTTTTCATTTACTGGGGAGATCTTATAACAAAATTTCTTTTTGCTCCGCTGGATTATAAATTTTTCATTTACCTGCCAGGACCTATTCCGCTCATTAACAGATTTTACGATCCTGAAAAGTTTGTGAATATTTTCAGAAGCATATTTACAGGTGTTTCTTTGTGGATGGTTTATCTTATGTATCTGTTTAATAAAAAAAGCTCAAAGGAAAATCTGCTGACAGATAAGAACGGGTTATAAAAACAATTTATGATTATGGGAATATTTAAAAAAATAAAAAATAATAAAAGATCATTTTCAAAGATTGTATTATTTTTCATATCAGCAATTATAATAATGCTGCTTGCAACATCATGTACAAAAGCATTTTTTCTTCCAGGTGTAAGTTTTGGCTATTTTATCTGGCAGGATGACGATGGTAAAATCAGTATTTCATGGAGTTCAGACAGAAAAAATGCAAATTTTACAGGTTTTTTATCAACTGACGGTGTATTTGACAATATTGAAAAATCAGCATTTGAAGAAACTGACAAAATAATAATTTCAGAAAATACCCTGTCTTTTGACTGTTTTTTAAACGAAGATGACTTCAGTGATGGTATTTCATTTGCCTGTACGAATTACAGCTACATTGAAATAAATTTAAAAATAGACGGAAATACTGACCTTAACAGGATAAATATAGGAAAGTTTCTAAACTCTCCAGAGGAGGAAAATTTCAGGATAGTTCCCGGATATTTTAAAGATTTAAAAACAGTTCCATGGTTTAAGAACCATCCTTTTGTGGAATTTTTCAAAAAATTATATTCAAACAGATATCTTACTTTTTTATATATATTGTTGCTGGGTGTAATAATAGTCGAAATACTAAGAATATCCAGGTTCAGGGCAGTAAAAAGAAAAGGACTTTCCCTGTTTGTCTCATATATGGTTCTTCTGATTATTGATTTCGGTTTTCTGGTTTTTTTATGGTATGTAAATGGATATTAAGAAAGATATAAGGTCAATTTTAAATGTTTTTCTGATGGTTATAATTGCAATAGCAATAATAGGCATCGGACTTTTTATCTCATACAACTTCCTTATAAGACTCAGTCCCAATTTTGAAGACAGGACTCTCAATTATGCAATAAGCCTTTCTCCTGAAAAATTAAAACCTGATGACAAAATAACTATCGAGATAAGTTATTTTAATCTGGGAAGAAGAGAAGTAAGAAATATGAATATAGAATTCCCCATACCTGTGAATACCAGATTGGATTCAAGTGATTTACCAGGGAAGTATTTCGAGGTGGGAAACAAACTGGTATTTGAAGAACCGGTTATTGATGTAAATGAAGGCAGAAAAATGCATATTATTCTTACTGTTGACAAACCTCTTGATGACGGAACCGAGATTAAGATTGCACCGATAGTGATGAATTATGAGGTAGGGAATGAGTCAAAAACAATTAATTTAAGTGAGCAGATGGTTTTTAAAATTACGAGTTCTCCCGAGATGTACTTAAGCGACATTGATTTAAGGGACAAAGATGGCGGCGATCTGAGGATAGGAGATATTTTAAATGTCAGCTTCAGAACTTCAAATAAGGGAGACATGAATGCAA
>DNFX01000006.1 GCA_003486795.1 Actinomycetota bacterium | reverse complement strand
GGGGAAATACCCTTATATTTTTTTGTGATTTTCCTGTCAAAGGAAAGTGTTTTCAGATTAAAATATTTGACAATATCCAGAATACCTGATTTTGAAAGAACTTTTTCTGCTGATTCATACCCCGGACTATCTCCGATATAAACATCACATGAAAAATCCAGTAATAATTCGGATATCGCCCTTATAAATTCCGGGTTTGTCGTCACAGCTTTTTCAGGTGGTTTTCCACTTAACAGGTTTGGTTTGAGCAGTATCTTTTGATGTGATACTTTAAAATTTATTTCCTTGAAAGCAATGTCAAAGAAATGCTTTAGGTTTTTGATATTGTAGGAATCACATTTCCCGGCCACCACTTTTTCCAATATTTTTTCTCCATGAGAAAACTTATATCAATAAAGAATAAAATACAAATATTAATCTTTTTCTTCAAACAGAGCCTCAAGGAACCTTATACATATACTGCCGTCACTACCCTTCCAGCATATGCTCCTTTCCGTTTTGTCGAGTTCATATATGACCACATAGTTTTCTCTCTGAGAATAAATACTTTCCTGATTGTTTTTCCGATAATTTTTTACTGATAAATCATCGATAAATTCACGCAGATTAATGCCAAATCTTTCCTCAAAGACTTTTTCATCATTAAACTTTTCATCTCTGCTCAGAAAAGAAAAGCTGTCACTTTTCCTGGAAAGATAAACAACTGTTTCTCCGAAGGGTCCATAAACCTCGATATGCAGCACATCGGGATATTTCATTTTTAAAGACATTGAGCCTGAATATTTCATGTCTTTCCATGATAAGTCAATATCACACAGCGCTTCTACATATTCTATCGTACCAGCAGGCCAGATTATATTTGTTTTTCGGGGAAACAAGGACGTACAAGATGAAAGCATGGTGAAGATAATTATTGTTATTATTGTTTTCACTTTCTTTTTTCTTCTATTGCTTTTATCTTTTTTTCTATAATTCTTATTTTTTCTTCTTTCTTTTCGAGCTTCATGGATTTTTCAAAATATTCAATGGCCATGCCATATTCCTTCAAAGCAGTGTAAACATCACCAACATGTTCTGCAATAGTCGGATCATCAGGCAACTTCTGATGCGCCTTTAACAATTCCTTCAGAGCACTGTCATAATCACCTTTCCGGTAGTATATCGCACCCATGCTATCCATGATATATCCATCATCAGGTTTTTTTGCAATTGCTCTTCTTACCATTTCCTCAGCTCTCTCAAGGTTTATACCTTGATCGGCCCATGTGTAGCCTATAAAATTCAGGGCATTCGGGTAATCCGGGTCTATTTTAAGAACATTGTTCATATAAAGTATTGCTTTTTCATTATTCCCCGCTTTTTCGTGCAACATGCCTATCTGGTAAAGAATCTCAATATTATCAGATCCATATTTTCTGGAATCTTCAAGAATTTCTATACTTTTTTGATAATCCTCCTTTTCTTCATAAAGGGTTGACAGCATTACATAAAGATCTGTATCATCTTTTGTTTTTTCAAGATAGTTCCTGAATTTATTTATACCTTCTTCAATAAGGCCTGCCTTTATGTAGAGCAGAGTCATTGTTCTTATTGCATTCTTAAATTCCTCTGAACCAGGATTTATTTTTGCCAATTCATCGATAGCCCTTTTTATATCACCCTTTTCCTTCAAAGCATAACCAAGATACAATCTTATCATATCGTTTTTTGGCGATGAAGCAAGCAATATATTAAACTCCCTGATTGCTTCATCGTATCTGCCCTTTTCAAGGTGGAGAAGACCTATTTTTCCTCTTACGGAAAGATCTTCCCTGTCAACATCGAAAAGTTTTTCAAATTCATAAATCGCCCTGTCATATTCTTTCTGCCTTATGAAAATATTAGCAATTCTTGTTCTTGCTTTTTTATTGAGAGCATCAAAGGATAGGACCTTTTGATAATATTCCATAGCTTTATCAGGATTATTCTCTATTTCATAAATCAGGCCAAGATCAAGAAATGCCGCCTCAAAATCAGGTTTTAATGCTATAACCCTGTTGTAATATTTTTTAGCTTCTTCATAATTTTTGGATTCTGCGCTCAACCTACCGATGTTATAGAGTGTTATAATGTTTTCACTGTCGTAGGATATGATTTTCTCGTATATCTTAAAAGCACTTTCATTATTCTTTTCAGCTATATAAATAGATCCGAGATAAAGATAAGCCTCTGTATCTTCATCATTGACAGCAATACATTTTTCATACATAGCTTTTGCTTTTCCCAATTCTCCCTTTGCAGAATATATACCTCCAAGCAAGATCAGGGCATTGCGATTCTTATCATTGAGCTCAATTGCTTCTTCAAGCAATTTTTCCGCATTGTCCAGTTCCCCCTTCTTCATATGGGATAAAGATAATTCGGTTCTTATATCAGAAGATTCGGGATTCTGTTGAAGAGCAGATTTGTAATTCTCTATAGCCTCTTCATATTTCCCATGTTTTTCGTTTCTGTATCCATTTAAAAAATGGAATATTGATGATGAATAATCACTCGAATAGAGAGATAGAGGAAACAAAATAAGAAACATATAAATAAAGATATTTTTCATAATTTTCGATAATAACATAGAAAATCCATAAAATCTATTGCCTCTATTAAACAGAAACAGAAAAAGCTGAAATGGGATAATTCAACGTATTCATCTTTATAATCCAAATAATCCAATAGTATTCAGTGTTCTCTTCAGCGGATAAGGCTCCCTATTCTTGACCACCTTACATATCCGAGCATATTATCGGGTTTACTGTTTAAAGAAAAATACAATATTAGCGCTCTTCCTACAAGATGCTCCCTTGAAACAACACCCCAGTATCGGCTGTCAAGACTCCTGTCTCTGTTGTCGCCCATAACAAAATAAGAATTTTTTGGCACTGTGAAGGGTCCGAAATTGTCTCTGGGGTTTACATACTCAGGTAATATGATTGAATCCGAATAATGGCCCCACTTGTCCTCTGTTTTTTGCCCATTTACATAAATCACTTTATTCTTTATTACAACCGTGTCTCCTTCTGTTGCTATTACTCTTTTTATAAAATCCTTATCAGGATCGACAGGATAACGAAAAACTATTACATCGCCTTTTTTCGGGTCTCCAAGGTTAAAAATCACATTATCCGTAAAAGGAATCTTCATTACATAGCTCATTCTGTTAACAAGAAGGTGGTCACCGATAAGTAGTGTCGGCTCCATGGAACTTGAGGGGATCCTGAAGGCCTGGATAAAAAAACTTCTTACAAAAAAAGCAATAATTGCTGCAATTATTAAAGATTCAACATATTCCCTGGTCCTGCTTTTTGTTTTTCCTTTTGTTTCGTTACTATTCATATCTCTTTCATTTTTCACTTTTCACCTTTAACTTTATAAAACGTTATCACATCTTGTCCGGGGCTGAAACGCCGAGTATATCCAATCCATATTTAATCACCTGCTGAAGCATGAAGAGAAGCGCCAACCTTGCTATCGTAAGGTCTTTTTCATTTTTTAAAATTCTCGTTTTGTTATAATAACTGTGAAATTTACCCACCAGAT
>DNFX01000287.1 GCA_003486795.1 Actinomycetota bacterium | reverse complement strand
AGATTCATAATATATATTTCATGGTTACCGCTTATATTGCTATAAAAAGTAATAAGCTGGTTGTCCGGAGAAATGGCAGGCTGGACATTATTAGCTCCATTATCTGTAAGTTTTTTAAGTTCACTTCCGTCAGAATTCATAATAAATATCGAAGAATGATCCTGTTCATATCCTGCAAAAACAATATATTTTCCATCTTTTGAAATGCTTGGCACCCTTTTTCTTATCTGAAAATCAGAAATCCGCTGTATATTGGAACCGTTATAATCCATGAAATAAATATCTTCATTACCAACTGCACCAGACTCAAATATTATTTTAAATTCAAACGGATGAGCAAATGGATGCCAGTCATCTATACCCGGGCTGAAAGTAAGTCTAATCTGATTTGTTCCGTCAGCATTCATTCTGAATAACTCCCAGTTGTTTTCAATATAAACTTCATAGAAGATATACTTGCCTTCAAATGTCATTGTGGGGAATCCGCTTCTGTATCTTCCGTTTGTGAGCTGTTTTTTTTCTGAACCGTCAGTATTCATGCTCATAATCTGCCAGGTACCGTTAATATCCGATGTATAAAGGATTTTCCTGCCATCCGGAGTAACCTGGGGATACATATCATTTGAGGGGTTATCAGTCAGCTGAGTCAGTTCAGTCCCGTCTATATTCATGGAAAATATATCTTCATTTCCGGTTTTTGTCGATGTGAATACTATTTTTTTAATGCTGTACTGTTTTTCTTCAACGGTAACTATATTTTCTTCAAATGATTCTTTTAAAACTGCCCATCCCCTGATTTTAATAAATCCCTGCCTGATTTCTGAAGTTATATTATTATCTATGGAAATAACAGCTGACTGGCTTGCCCTGTTGCCACCAGCTCTGAGTTCAAGTACATTTTCATAGGACTCACCTGTTGTTGAAACAGCATAGCAATCANNGCAAAAGAAAATTAAAACCGCTGTTAAGATAGGCAGGATTTCCGGTGGATGCTGCGACATCCTCTCTTGCAGTTCCTAATTGTGCATTTCCGACTTTTTTCCCGAAACCTTTTGGACCATTCAGATAAAATTCTATGGCAGAAATACCCGGCGAATCGGAAATAGATGTATTTACTGCCCATCCCCCGATATTTATATCCTGTTCCACAATGCTCCCGTTTGCAGGAGTATCGATAAAAAATCTTATATTTGAAGACTGCAGACGCTCACCAGGCACTGTTATGGTTTCTCTTGCATATTCCCATCCGGAATCAGTGACATATGCATACACATAAAAACTATGAATTGTACCAGGTTCAAAAATATAGCCTGTGCTGTCCCAGGAAAGTTCAAAACCTGATTTTGAAAATTCCTCTCCATAGATACTTTCTGTTTCCGGAGAATTAAGCCCGTATTCTGCTTCTCCAAGGAAAATTCCTCCCCCGTCTCTTGTCCCATCAAGATAGATCTCTATTTTCTCTATTAATGGTTTTCCCAGTTTTTCAGACAGTGAAGTGGTTTTCTTTTCAGTTGTGGTAGTCTGTTCAGGAATGCTGGAAGTAGTCTGGATAGTATCAGTTATTTCTTTTTCAGTGGTTGTTTTATCCGAGGGAGCAAGAAAATTAAGGGTAAAAACCAGTAAAAGGCTTAAAGCCAGTACGAATAGTATTGAAATTATTATTGCTGTGGTCCGCATTCTGCATCATTTCCATGAGTCTTTTTTAACATAAGTTTGCTTTTTAATTTTAAGTAAATATATAATAAATGAAGATTTAAGGCAAATTGATGCAAATATAAAACCATCATGAAAATTAAGGAAATCAATGAGCAAAATCATTCTTTTCGGTATGAGCCCTCTTCCGTTTGAAAATGATAAAAAAGCATATGGGACAGGGATAAGAACGTGGCAGTTTCTGATGCCTCTTTTAAAGGAAAATCATGACATATGCCTTATTTCTTATGCAATTCCTTCAGCATTTGATGAAGATTTCAAAACCACATTAAATAAATGGAATTCATATAAAGGCAGACAGTTTTTAAACCACATTATATCTTCTGAGGATTTCGAGGACACAGACTTACTATCCGGTCTGGTAACTGATTTTCGCCCTGATATTATTGCAGGAGCGACTTTTTATCCGAGTTTTGCAGCTTCAGAAGTGCTTCAGTCCCTGAAAGGAAAAATTGAAATACCGTTCTGGGCTGATTTATTCGGACATGTAATGGCGGAAGGACAGGCAAGAGCTTTTACAGACGATTCTGATGAATGCCTTTTTCATTACTGGAACAAAGAATACAGCATTCTGAGGAATGCAGATATATTTTCATGTGTTTCAAACAGGCAGGCTTATGCCACTATTGGTGAACTAGGGGCTGCAGGAAGGCTGAACAGGAAAACTTCAGGGTATGAATTTACGAGGGTGATACCGATAGGCATTCCGGATGAGGACTACAATCACGAAAAGCAGGTATTTCGCGGAAAGGGCATTATAAAAGAAGATGATTTTGTTGTTTTATGGACCGGTGGTTTTAATACCTGGACTGATGTAGATACGCTTTTTAAAGGTCTGACAATGGCTATAAAGGAAAACCCGAAGATAAAATTTGTCTCAACCGGCGGTGAAATACCTGAACAGGATGTAATTACCTATCCTCATTTTACGGAACTGGTAAATAAAAGGGATTTTAAGAAAAACTTCCTTTTAATGGGATGGATAAACGGAAAAGATGTTCCGAATTATTATTTCGAAGCTGATATAGGTATAAATATAGATAAAGATATTTATGAAGTAAAACTTGGAAGCAAAAGCAGGATTCTTGACTGGATGAGGGCAGGTTTTCCGGTCATTTCATCGAATGTATGTGAACTTACAGAAATAATAGAAAAAGAAAAAATAGGATATACCTTCAGGCCGCATGATCCCTCTGATCTTGCCCGTAAGCTTATACTTCTTTCAGGGAAAAAAGAGGAGCTTGCCAAAACAGCCGAGAAAGCGAAGAAATATGCTATAAAAAATTTCATTTTTTCTGAAACCATCAGGCCATTTACAGAATGGATTTTAAAACCGGATTTTGCCCCTGACATAAATACAGAGAAGCAGATTTTCTTTGAGAAAGAAGAAGCTCTTAAAAACTGCAACAGAATAATAAAAAACCAGATAAATATGATAAAAGAAAAAGATATCAGGATCAGTGAACTGGAAAACATTGTAAGTAAAAATCCGTTAAGAAAAATTTACGGATACTCCAGAATACTTAAAAGAAAAGTAAAAAAATAACAGTTAAAGAATAATGGAAAAGAAAGTACTGATTATCATTGTAACCTATAACAGCGAGAATTTTATTGAAAGATGTCTGTTCTCAATAGCAAATCAGAATTACAAAAATTATTCTCTTTTTGTTATTGATAATGCTTCTTCTGACAAAACTGCTGAGATAGTTAAAAATTACAGGAATGCCGAGAGCAGAATCCCTTATTCGAATTTCAGGTTTGTAAAACTAAATAAAAATATTGGTTTTGCAGGTGCAATCAATCATGTTGTTTTCAAAATAGTATTAAACAGAAAAAATAAAAAAACGGATTTTGATCTTATTTTATTGATAAACCCGGATATGATACTTGATGATTTTTCAATCCGGAATCTTGCCGGAGTTTTTTCATCAGACGGAAAAAATCATGAACAGATTGCAAACACCCGAAGCAGTAATATTACCGGAGCTGCAGGGGGGCTTATTCTTGAATATGACAGAGATATTATCCAGAATATGGGCGGGTTTATTCTTCCGAATTATGTGACATATCATAAAGGTGCAGGCAGCAAGCTCGATGTTTCAAAAATTATAGAAAATGACAATGAATACCTGAGCTCTATTGAAAAAATTAATCCTGATTATATTACGGGGGCCTTTTTTATGACCCCTTTCGATTTATTTAAAAAACTCGGAGGTTTTGACAGCGGTTACCGGCCGGCATATTTTGAGGAACTTGACTACTGCCTTAAAGTAAGGAAATCAGGTTTTAAGATAACTTTGGAACCTTCAGCACTGGCAAGACATTTTGAAGGAGCTTCAACAGGAAAATTTTCAAAAAATTTTTATTATTTCTATCATAAAAACAGAATAAGATGTGTGGTCGTTAATTCAGGCTGCATAAATATATTTAAGATTTTTTTCAGCCTGGAACCAAAATGGCTGAAGACACAGGCTACAAAAGATCAGGTTATACCGCTGGCAAAAGCATATCTAATAAATTCGTTTTTTTTCCTGTTTAATCTGTTATTAAAATTCAGAAATTCATGGAGAATATTAAAAATAAGAAAGTCTTATAAATCTTTATCAAATAATTAAAAAATATTTAAATATTTTAATTAATATGATTTTATTTTATTATTAAGTTTAAATAATCAATTACAGGAGTTTCTATGGAAAATGAGATAATTTCTGAAAATATAACAGGAAAGAAAAGAGTTCTGGTTATAAGTTATGATTATATCGGACAGAATATGGCCGGTCCGGGAATCAGGTTTTATGAACTATCAAAAATTCTTTCCTCAGCCTGTGATGTAACACTGGCGGTTCCCAATAAAATAGATATAGAGACTCCGGGTTTTAAATCCTTCACTTATGATCTGAATAATTATAAATCCATACAGAAAGCACTTGAATATTCAGATACTATTTTCATACAGGGACATCTTCTTTATTACTTTCCGTATATCAGAAATTTCAAAGGCAGGATAGTCGTAGATCTGTATAATCCTTTTAATCTTGAAAGTCTTGAGATGTACAGAAACGAAAATGAGGCGGAAAGAGTAAGAATAGACAAAAACAATCTGAACATTCTTAATCTCCAGCTTTCAATAGGGGATTTTTTTATATGTGCAAGCGAGAAGCAGAGAGATTACTGGATTGGAATGCTTACAGCCCTTGGAAGAGTAAATCCATATAATTATGATAACGACAGTTCCTTCAGGAAATTAATTGATGTGGTACCTTTCGGAATACCGGCAAATACACCGGAACATAACAGGGAAATGATAAGAACTGTATTCCCCAAAATAAACACTGAAGATAAAATCATTCTCTGGGGAGGGGGAATATGGAACTGGCTTGATCCTCTTACTGCCATAAAAGCAGTGTGGGAAATAGTGAGACACAGAAGCGATGTAAAGCTTGTGTTTATCGGAATAAAGCACCCGGATCCAAAACTTCCCGAAATGCAGAAATGTATTGAGGCAATCAATCTAAGCAAAGAACTTGATTTGCTTGATGAATACGTATTTTTCAACGAATGGACTCCTTATGACTTAAGGCAGAATTTTCTTCTGGAAGCAGATGTGGGCATATCCATTCACCAGAAGAGAATAGAAACAGAGTTTTCATACAGGACCAGGGTAATGGACTATATATGGGCAAGACTGCCGATTATTTCTACTGAAGGTGATTCGATTGCAAAGCTTGTAAAAGAAGAGAATATCGGAGAAGTGGTCAGATATGAAAATGCCCAGAATCTGGCGCGTGTTCTTGACAGTATTCTTTCCAATAAGAGTCTGCGTGAAATATATAAGAGAAATCTGAACAAGATTGCACCAAAATATTCATGGCAGAATGTTGCAAGGCCTCTTGTTGACTACTGCGTAAAATCTGAGCCTGCATCAGACAAGAAGAACATGCTTAAAATAATTGAGATGCAGAATAAAAAAATGATAAGTCTTGTTAAAAATAACATTGAAGGTATTACAAGTGCTTTATTTATAACTGATAATAAGAACAGAGACGCACAGTACATCGGGGAAAGTGAACTCGGCAAAGTCTTTTTTATTGAAACAAATCTGGAAACAGAAAAAAAGAACCTGGAGGAAGATTACGAGGAAATAATAAGCAGCATCAAGAATGCAATATTAAAAAGAACAAGCTTTGACGCAGTTATTATCAACAATGCTTTCCAGAGTCTTACTTCCAAAAACTTTTATGACATCATAAACATAATAAACATGCGATTGAAGAACGATGGAATACTGTTTTTCTCGGTTCCTGAAAAAAGAGGGCTGAGCCAGCTTGTAAATTTAAGCGGAAAATCATTTGACAACAGGGAAACAATAGACAATTTTACAATTGAATACATTCTCAAGAATGCTGGTTTTGATATAATCGAAGAGGGTAATTATGAAAAATTTGATGAAGAATCAAAGCTTGCCAAAGACTATTCTGAAATCGGTGAACTTTACGGGAAAAACGAATTGTTTGAACTTACTGAAATCAAATTCAGACAGGACAATTTCAGAAATCTTAAACTACTGAGCAAATTTGATATCCTGAATTCGGAAGAACTCAATAATGACAAATCTATCAAAGGCAAACTGAAAAAATATTTCTATTCTCTTACCAG
This sequence comes from Actinomycetota bacterium, assembly GCA_003486795.1. The sequence continues at coordinate 2,672 of DNFX01000287.1, read as the reverse complement.
CCTGTATTTTGAAAGTGTCAGGAAAAGCTTCAATGAAGTAATGAAATCTATAAATAATAATATTCACCTGCAGATAAATACTGAAATAAATGAACTTAACAGAAAAAACAGGGAAAGGCTGTTACTTATATATTTTAATATATTCAAGCAGCTTATGTTTGAGATAAAAAATCTCGGTTATGACATGAATGAACTTAAGCAGATAATTTCAGGTATAAAAACCGGCAGTGAAGAAAAAACAGGTATTGAGGACAAGGTGGACCTTATAAGCAGAGATTTTGAGAATATTGACAAACTGCTTGGCCTTCAGTTTACAAGCAGATATTTTCTTGCAAGAAAACTTTAGGGAATTTTTCCGAAAGGTATTAATTGGATATAAATTCTTTGCCTATTGTTTCAGTAATAACAGTTAATTATAATGGAAAGACCTATCTGAAAAATCTTTTTGAATCACTAAACTGCCTTGATTATCCAAAAGAAAAAATCCAGATTATTATGGTCGATAATGCTTCTGCTGACGATTCAGTACGTTTTACCCGTGAAAATTTCCCTTTTGTAGAAATAATTGCCTGCAGAAGCAATACCGGGTTTGCAGAGGGAAATAATATCGGAATAAGACATGCGAAAGGTGAACTGATTGCAATTATCAATAATGACTGTGTTGCTGACAGCAAATGGCTCATTTCCATGGTAGAGACCCTGGCGGATAAAGAAAAGGAATTGAAAGTCTGCGGGGATAAAGAATGCAGAGTCGGAGCAGTAGGTTCAAAGATTTTTTTTTATTACCGTTATTATCCTTTAAATATTTATTTCGGCGCAGACAATGAAAAATACGGAAGCCAGGATATTTTTTATGGTGAAATAAACAAAATTGAATTAAAAAATACTAATACTTCTGATATTTCCCGGATAATTCACAAATCAGAAAAGAATATAAATAATGAAAGTGAAGATTCCAGACTCCTTTTACAGAGGAGTATCAGATATCTTAAGGGGGTGGTGCCGGCAGGGAAAAATAAAAACGGAGACACTGTTTATAAATTAGGCAGGGAATCTTTAATTGCAATTCCGGTTACTGATAATAACTCTGGAATCAGTCTGAAGATTGATTTTTCAGGACTGGCTGCCGGGGAGACAATAAATATCAACATTGCAGGTAAAGATTATTTTTCAGAAAGCATTGGGAAAGACAGAAAAACAATAACTCTTGATATCCCCGGTTCCGAACTTCCTTCACCAGAATATATAATAAACAGCATGGGAAGCATGCTGAATAAAAAATTCTATGCAAAAGAAATCGCATATGAAAAATTCGATAACATGTATGGAAGTACAGAAGAAGACATTAGCACAATTCAGCATATTGATAAAATAACGGAAGTATTTGCCATACCGGGAACAGGTTTTTTATGCAGAAAAAGCGTGCTTGACAGTACAGGTTTTTTTGACAAAAAATTTTTTACATATTATGAAGATATAGATTTTTTCTGGCGTCTGAAACTGGCTGGATACAGAAATTACATCTGTACTGATTCTGTACTGCGTCATTTTCATTGCGGTTCAGGAAAGGAATGGTCATATAGTTTTACATATCATGTTTTAAGAAACAGGCTTTTAATGATATACAAATGTGCATGGTTTAAGGCATTTTTAAAAAATTATCTGTCTTTTACTGCGAATGCATTTATCAGTCTCGGATATGGAATAATTATGAAAATAAGAAAAAGGGCTGTTTCAAGACCTGATATTCCAATAAGGATAAAAATATTCTTTGAATTTTTTATTCTGCTTTTTCAGAAAATGCCTGACAGGATTAAAACCAGAAAAAATGCAATAATAACGGATAAAGAGATAATAAAATGGTTAAAAGATTTTTGATTCCGGGTTTCTACCTGGCATCAGAAACATCAGCCACGGATTAAAAACTGATTAAAAAGAATGGTAAAAAAATGATAAAAATTGGTATTTTTGACAGATACCTCTCAACTCTTGGTGGTGGTGAAAGATATAGCTGCAAAATGGCAGAAGTGCTTTCAAAAAACAACAGTTATAAGGTTGATTTGATAACTGATCTGTATAGTGATTTATCGGAAGTATCCGAAAGGCTGAATCTTGATCTTTCAAAGGTAAATTTGAAAGTACTCCCTTTTATTTCAGATGATTATTCAGAAAATATTACAGGAAGCTATGACATATTTATAAATGCGACATATTTAAGCGCTTTTTCAGCATGTGCGAAATATAACATATATGTCTGTTATTTCCCGACACCATTTGATGCAGATTTCAGATTTATACATCGTTTTCTACTTGTGTTTTTCAGAAAACCGGCAAAATGGCTTTACAGAAAAGCAGAAAAGTTTTTTAAATCTCCGGATAAACTCGAAATAATGGAAGGTCTCTATGATGTAAAGAGGTTTATGCTCGGCAGAGGGAGCTGGAGCACCGGGGAAGTTATAATAAGGGCAGACAGAGGCAGTTTTATTTCTGAGAATTCCGCTCCGGAAGCTGTAATTAAAGAAATCAGCGGTTCGTTTTTAAAGCTGGGCATAAAGAATCCTGTAGATACAAATCTGAAAACCATGCGAACTGATATATCTGTCCACTTATCATCACCGTCACAAAAACCATTTTTGAATATAAGCGAGGAACTTGCTTCCGGCCAGAAAAAG